>DMMN01000024.1 GCA_003453835.1 Bacteroidota bacterium
CACTCAAGATTCCAAACCTGTCGAACCCAACGGAGAAGTCCGAGTTCGAGACGATCATCGAACAATGGGTGCGCGACGACTCTGAAGCCCAGGCCGAGTACTGGGATGAATGGAATGACGTTGACGACCGGCTGAACTCTGACGTTGTTGTTGCCGGAATGAGCCAGCGATACACGGACGATCTGGCGGCGATCAACTCCCCGCTTGAGGATAAAGACAAGTCCAACTACCGGAAGCAATTCGTACAGCTTAACCGGGGCAGGGCAAACCACGAAGCCGGATTGGGTGACTTCCTCGACATCGGCAAACGGCTGTCGATCCGTGGCCGCACGAAGAACGACTCCAAGATAGCCAAAGTGATTCAGGCAAGGGTAGAGTATATCGAAGATTCCGAGATGCTGCCGACGATGGTGTATTTCCCCCTGTTCGATAACGGCTTTGCGAAGGGGCTTGGGTGGATGAAAAGTTCCTACAACCCCAGGGCGAACAAGATGAAGGGCAAGATCGACGTTATCACCGTGAACTGCCGGGACGTGCTTGTGGATTGCCGAAGCCGCGGGCCGTTCTTCCGCACGGCACCCAGGAAAACCCACCGCTTCCAGCTATCGCTTGACGAGGCGCGCGAGCGTTACAAGAAATTCCCGGCCTTTGACATTAATCGNNCTCGCCGCCGATCAGGACTATGACGCGCCCTATAAGCGCACAGCCTCGAACACGGAAGAATTCGCAACCTTCTATGAGGTTCACTTCTGTCAGACCGAACTCAATCACTACGGTATCGACCCTGAGACGGGCAACCTGTCGGGGAAAATCTCGAAAGAAGAGTTTGACGAAGCGATCACGAACCAGGCCGCAGCGCCCGCGGTGCTTGAAGGTGACGAGGAAGAAAAATACTACGCCGTGCTCTATAACCACACCACAGGCCCATTCGCAATCGAGGAAAACCCCTACGGGCTTGACGTTCTGATTCCGCTCGTGAACATCGATACCGATGGAAGGCTCTATCCACTCGGCGATGTCATGGTTTATGCGAACCTGCTGGATCTTCTGGATGTGCTCATCACAGTGTTCGTCCACATGGCCAAGCGCAGCAACAAGCCGATTGCCACAGGCGATGTCGGTCAAATGATTCTCGGTGAGATTCAGCCGATGATTGAGAGCGCGCTCGAACACGGAGGGTTTGCTCCGGGCGTGAAAGAGATATTCTACCAGCAACCGGCGAACGCCCAGCTTGTGATGAACCTCATCACAATGGTCATCGGATGGATTCAGGACGCGGTATCGAAGCACTCGGCGACGATGGGCGAACTCCCGTCGAAGCAGATTTCAGAGGCGACATTCCAGGCCATGATCAGCCGCGACCGCAAATCTCAAGGGCGCAAGGACATCTGCATCACCTACGCGCTCACGTCACTGGCGAAGTTGATGGTCAAGATGATCTGCATGAACGAGACCGAGCCGGACTTCCAGCCCGTGCTCGACGCCAAACCCGGAAGCCCTGAATATATTCCGGTCAATCAACGCTGGTCAGAGGTTGAATACATGGGCCATATCGCGGAGATGTTCAACATTCCGCAGACAGGCCAGACCCCGCAAGAAATCCAAATGGTCGAGAACCAGCTCAAAGAAGCCCGGAAAAGGTTCGAGTCCGAGAACCAGGTGGACGTGGAAGAAGGCGAAGGCTGGATCATCCCAACCTACCCGGAAAACCAGAACGAGTTCACTCTCGATCAGTTGGTGGCAATGCAGGAAGGAAGCGGCCTCTCGGAAGAAGAGTATCTCGCCGCCTACCAACCGCAACAAGGCCCGATCAAGATATACGTGGTGAACAACCTCGACCGTGATGCGGACCTGAACATCAAGTACGCCGTCGATACCGACTACAAGAACGATCCCAGCTACAAAGCCAACAAGGTGATGACGCTGAGGAAGGCCGGTGACTTGTCGAGAATCGACCTTTACCGCGGTCTTGAGGAACCAAACCCCGAAGAACTGATCGAGAACTTGCGCAAGGAGCAGGCCGACAATCAGACGCTAGAACTCGCGCGTCAACTCTCAGCCAACCCCGCGATGATGAAAGCCGTCATCACGATGATTCAGCAGGTGGGAATGAACGGAGGAAGTCAAGCACCAGGTAAACCCAAACCACAACCAGAGGCACAGCCTCAAGGAGCATAATGAACGAACAACAATTCACCGACCGCGCAAAGAAGCTCACAGAGCTTCGGAAGCACTTAGACGACCTCGCGTTAATCAAGAGGTCGCGGACTACGCAATTTTCTGTTGACGTAGCAACTGGCGGCCCTATACTGCCATCTTGTATTGGCGAATACTGTTCGCGTTACGATCTCAGTGATCTCGTCGGAAAAGGCGCAGTCCAGACCATCGAATCCATCTTCCGCGAAGCCCTCAAGACCCGTATCGAATCTCTCACCCGCGAGATCAAAGAACTGGAAGATGTTTCCAGCATGGAAGCGCAGGGATTCAAGAGGGCATGGCCGCTTACCTGTGGGTGGTTTGAAGGGACGCCGAGAGTTCAGACGATACTCCAACTCAACGCGAAGGTAGAAAACCTATTCAACGACGTTGAAATATGGTATCGTGAAAAACCAACAGGAGACCGCCCATGATCCATCCCCCAGACTCAAAGCCGGTAAGCGCGCTTGTCAATGGCGTAATCCGTGGTCGGCAACTTCTCCCTGTGCAGGAATTCGCGGACGTTCTGCTTCAACTTCGTGGAGATCCAAACTGTCCCAACAGTAATTGTGGCGGAAGGGGATGGGATGGATTCGCCAGGTTCCCGGATGGGACGATCAAACTGAACGCCTGCCCCATCTGCGCGACCTACGGTGAGACAGAACTCCTGATGGTCCTCCGCGGAATCAACGCCACAATGACACAGGTGAACGCTCTCGGCGCGGCTTTATCAGAATGCCTGGAACGTATCGAGAAGAATCAGGCAGGTAATCACGAAAGCACACTCGCGGTACTCGAGCGCGTAGAGGCAAGGCTCAATCGTCCGGGTATCTTCCGGCGGGTTATAGATTCGTTCAAGTCACGTTCATAGTCAGCTTGCCACTTGACATCGGGCTAGGACC
>DMMN01000318.1:0-19209 GCA_003453835.1 Bacteroidota bacterium
TGGGGAAGGTCTTGTCGAGCTGCGACATCACGCCACCGATGGATGGCTTACTCTCGGCGAGATGGACTTTGATGCCTGCTTCAGCCAAATCGAGCGCGGCTTGCATACCCCCGATTCCGCCCCCAACGACCAATGCGGCACCGATTTTCTTGTCGTGTCCGTTTCCGTTCATGCTGATTCGACTCCTGCAGGGACAAGTTCTTCCGAAGGTTGATCGACCTTCTCCTCCGTCAGTGCGCGTTCTCTCACTGCCTGAAAATAGAGGGCGATCGGTCGGTAAAAGGCGTGCGACCACTTCCCGAACGGCAGTTCGATGAGCACGAGCGGGACTGCAATGGCGAGATGCACTGCGTACAGAATGTGTGAAGTCAAAGCGAATTCCAGGTACCGAAACACGTGCACCGCAAGTCCGCTGAGTGCAACAAGAAGCAACATCACCGGCAGAATAAGATCGCTCGGCTCAGAAAACTTGTGCATCTCTACCCGTTTTTTAATTCGGCCAACGAGAATATCCAGCGGGATGTACAGCAAGATCGCCGCTGCACAATACCCTAACCACCTTTGGGGATGATAGATGGGATGGATCAAGTCGGTTTGAAACCAATCGAGGAAGAAGAATTTGATGAACAACATCATCGAGACCGCCATTCCAAGCAGCCAGTGCTTCGTCCATCGTATCTTGTGGATTCCCTGAATGCACTTCCTGATGTTCGTATGCGAGAACATATGCACAAACGCAGTCGTAGCTTCGACGAAATAAGAACGAAGCGGTATCTTCACATGATCATTGCCAGGCAGGGCAAGGCGGTGCATGCGGATCGTGTTGATGAGCAGGAGCACGGCGGGTATCAGCAACACTACGATCGTGAAATTCCAGATGGTGGGGAACATGTGCTCGAATCCCATCTCGGTCGAAACGAATTCCGAGACGGTCATCGGGACTTTCATGTAGTAGAGATGGTAGACGAGCACCAGTGCGAAGACGAGCAGGCCCACCAGCGAGAGGGTGAGGATCTCGCCGATTCGTGAGCCGAGAACTTTGGAAGCGAGGCGGGTGAAATCGTATTGGGCGATGAGGTAGCGCCGCAGCGTCATCATGGACTCGCGCGGCTCAGCCTGCCGTGGGCAGGCAACGGAGCAGTCGCCGCAGTCGTGGCAGAGCCAGGGCTCCAAACCACCGCACAACGAGCCTTTGAGTCCGAGCAATGCACGCCGAATCGGCTTACGCGGAAACGAGGCTGAGCCGTTCGAGAGGTTGCAGACAACCGTGCAGCTTCCGCAGCTCAAGCATGCGTTGACGTCGAACCGTCCGTAGCGGCGGACCTCCTGCAGCAATCCGGGAACAGCGAGAGTGGACATGCCGAACGTATCCCTCCGTGATGCTGCGAAATTCAACAATGACTTGAATCACGCACAAGCCGCGTGCCGGAAGGAAGACGTCGAAAAGGCCTCGAAAGAGAAGAGAAAGAAATGAAGTTGTCGGGAACCCGCTAACTCGATAACGGAATCCCGTTGAGGTTGTACTTCGCAAGCTTATCGCGGAAGGTGGAGAGTTTGAGCCCGAGGAAGTCAGCGGCGCGGGATTTGTTGCCGTGATGCATCTCGAGAGCCTTGCGCAGCAAGTTCGTCTCGAGGCAGGCGACGATCTGTTCGTAGCTCATCCGCTGTTCAAAGAAACAACGAGAGCAACTTTTGACGAGCATATCGATCGGATCTTCGCCCCGCACTTCATGCGGAAGGTCTTCGAGTGTGATGTGGTCGTTCACAAACAGCAGCACACGGACGAGAACATTGACCAACTCGCGCACATTGCCGGGCCAGGAATGATTGACAAGTGCTCGGAGCGCTTCTTTGGAAACCGTCACCTGCTTCTCCGGCAGGTAGTGGCTGACGTACTGTTCAACCAAGGCCGGAATATCTTCCCGTCGATCCCGGAGAGGAGGGATGACTATGGGAACAACATTCAGGCGATAGAACAAATCTGCACGGAAACGACCTTGATCAACAAGTTCCTTCAGACTCACTTTAGATGCGGCGATGAATCGAACATCAATCTTGATCGTCCGCGTGCCCCCGACGTGCTGGATCTCATGCATTTCCATCGCGCGAAGAAGCTTTGGTTGGATTTCAATCGGAAGGTCATCGATGTCGTCCAGAAGCAGACTCCCTCCATTCGCCACTTCGAACAAACCCTTCTTCTCCATCGCCGCGCCTGTGAAGGAGCCTTTTTCGTGACCGAACAATTCGCTTTCGACCAGCTCCCGTGGCAGCGTTGCGACCCCGACTTTCACCAGCGGCTTGAATCTCCTGGCGCTCTTCTTGTGCAGGTACTCGGCAAATCGCTCCTTACCAACACCGGTCTCGCCGATCAACAACACCGTGCTGTCAGAAAGCGCCACCGTCCGGAGCTGCTCCAGGATACTCAGGATGGATTGACTCTTCGCGACGATTTCGAGAGCATCGTGGTCCATGTCTCGCTTATCAGTGTTGACAGGATGCCTTTGCGCTGCCTGCAAGGAACGTGCCGCTACCGGAAACCCCGTTTCTGAGAACTGACAAAGGAATCGTTAGTCCATCGAAGCTTGAATTCCTAAGATTGGGAGTAGATTATCAGGAAATGCGAACGTGACCTGATATTGTGCCTTCGATTGTGCTTTTCTATACGACAGAGTTCTTGCGGGCCCGAGAATCACGAAACCGTCACACGTTTACTCTTGGCCCTTTCTGGTGTTCCACCTCCCGGACAATCCGCAACACACCGTAGCTGAAACGCTCGCCCAACATCTCAAACACGCCCGTGAGATTACCATATCCCAATTCCCCGAATGCGACGCTGATTTCTCGCCGCTCCTCCGCACTGACAAGACGGTCCAAATCTATTTCCTCACCTGCGTTCAGTGCCGCCAACAGGTGTGTGTAGATCGTACCGACCTGGAGGTTGCGCACCCTCGCGATCGTTGCGACAGAATTCCCCGACCTGAAGAGGCTCAACGATTCCCGCGTTGTCTTGTTCACCCCGTGAGAAGCATGAAGCCGCTCTCCCACCTGATGTACCCTCTTGCCCGCCATAGACTGAGGCGATGGCTGAATTGCTTTCATCGTCGCAAACTCCTTCCGCGGAGTCGTTCGCAGATACCCGGCAATCTCATCCATGAACATCTTTCCGAAATCCTTCAGCTTCTTTTCGCCCACGCCGCTGACACGCATGAATTCGGCGGTAGTTGTCGGATACTGTTGTGCCATCTGACGCAACGCCACGTCGGAGAAGACAATGAAGGCTGCTACATTCCGGCTATCTGCCGCACGTTTGCGCAACGTCCTCAAGCACTCAAACAGTACCTCATCGTACTCCTGTTCGGCTCCACGAGCCTTGAGGGCTTCTTCCGTCTTCACGGGCTTTGTCAACAAAACAGTCTGTCGTCGCTTCAACGCCTCGAGACCTGAAGGCGTCGTCTCAACGACCGCAAAGCCGCTGCCATCATTCTGTCTCAACAAGCGGAGGCGCATCAACTCCCGCCCGATCGCCATCCATTGTTCGCGACTCCGCTCTTTGCCGATGCCATACGTAGACAGATCAGTATGATTCCATCGTCGAATCTTTTCTGTATCGCCGCCGGTTAACACTTCAGCAACATACCGCAGGCCGACATTGAAGCCGCTTTTCTCTTTGATGCGGTAGACACACGAGAGGAGCTTCTGCGCCTCGATCGTGCCGTCATACGTCTCGCGAGGCATCAGACAATTATCGCACGCATCGCACGTCTGATGCGGGAACCGTTCTCCAAAATACTCCAGCAACTGTGCGCGCCTGCATTCTCCGCTTTCGGCATAATGCACCATTTGTTCCAATTGTGCTCTTCCGATACGCCGCTCGTGCTCGTCCTCCTTCTCATCGATGAAATGCAGTTGCTTCACGACGTCGCCCCGGCTGAACAAGAGCAGGCACTCCGATGGCAGCCCATCGCGTCCTGCACGTCCCGTTTCCTGATAGTAGCCTTCAATGTTCTTCGGCAAGTCATAATGCACCACGAAGCGAAGGTTCGACTTGTTGATGCCCATGCCGAAAGCAATCGTCGCGCACATCACGTGGATTTCATCCCGCTGGAATAATTCCTGGTGCTTTGTTCTCTCAGCCGGCTCCATGCCGGCGTGATACGGCGCAGCGGAGATGCTGTCTAAGGATAGTCTTTCTGATAGACTCTCCGTCATCTTTCTGCTCTGACAGTAGACGATGCCGCTCTCCTTTTGCCGCGCAAGGAGGAACCTTAGCAACTGTCTGTACGGATCGGACTTGGGAAGGACTCTGTAACTCAGATTCGGACGATTGAAACTTGCCACAAAGCAGGACGGAGTCTTGAGTTGCAGGTATTTGACGATGTCGTCGCGGACCCGCTTGGTCGCAGTCGCCGTCAGCGCCATCATGGGAACGCCTGGGAGCGCCTTGCGCAATTCGATAAGCTGACGGTATTCAGGCCGGAAGTCATGACCCCACTCGCTGATGCAATGGGCCTCATCGACGGCAATCAGATTGACACGGCAGTTTGTCATGTCGGACAGAAACCCGGAAAGCACGGCACGCTCCGGGGCGACGTAGAGCAATCGATGCCTACCATTATGCAACTCGCGAATCCTCTGCCGTGATTCTTCGGGCGGGAGAGAAGAATTAAGAAACGTCGCAGCGATGCCGCTCGCTTGCAGCGCATCCACCTGGTCTTTCATCAAGGAAATGAGAGGGGAGATCACCAGGGTGAGTCCGGGACGAAGCAGAGCAGGAAGTTGAAAGCACAGTGATTTACCGCCCCCTGTCGGTAGCAGCGCAAAGACATCTTTGGATGCAAGCGAGTCGCGAATAATTTCCTCTTGCAGTGAACGGAAGGATGGGAATCCGAAGTGTTGTTTGAGATGAGGAAGTAACGATTGTTGCAAGGGATTCACGTCAGCGGGATGGACACACTTTCTTCATGCCGGTGTACTGTGCGAGACAATATACACAGATCGCTCTCTCATCACGCAAAGTATCCACCTCTCTCGGTTCTGTTTCCATGTTCGTTCCTCCCCGAGCCAGGTTGGATTTCTCCACACTACACTTTCTATTACCCTCGAACCGAACAAATGCCTGTGATTTGCAGAAGCACCTCCGCTGACTAAAGAAATTCAACCGACACTCGTGACCATCGTGAGCAGCAGATGAAGCCCCTGAGGGCCACGCGACGAGAGGCAACTCCAAATATTCCCACGCGAGCACAATATCCTCTGACAGTGACGCCTATCTGTACCAATCGGCGCGGGTCAGCGGTAGCCCGGTATTTCCCTTCTCGGATTTTACAAGCAACGACTGATAGACGTTTGTTTCTCCGGTCTTGAACTGATGCGCCGCGGCAGACATAAACAGCCTCCACACGCGGTAGGTTGCCTCATCCGTCGCTCGAATTGCTGCCTCTCGATGTGCCTCCAATCGGCTGACCCAATGTCGTAGCGTCAGCATATAGTGCTCGCGCAGGCTCTCAACATCCCGCACTTCGAAACCTACGCTTTCAGCGATTGTCGTGCTCTCGCCGATCGGAACTGGCTCCGAGTCCGGGAAAACAAATCCCTGGGAAAAAGTCGGACTCCGATGGTCGAGGTGGTCCGCAACTCCGTGGTTCAGGAATGCACCCCCTGGCCGCAATAGACGCCAAGCATGCCTGAAGTACTCCGGCAGCATACATCGGCCTACATGTTCTACCATCCCGATGCTCACCAATTTGTCAAATGACTCCGGTCCATAGAGATTGCGATAGTCACGAACTTCCGCACGACATCGGTCTTCCAGGCCTTCTTGACAGATGTGCTCGTTGGCCAGCTCTGACTGCTGTTCGCTCAGCGTGATTCCCAATGCGGATACACCATATTTCTTCGCCGCATACATTATCAATGCGCCCCATCCGCAGCCGATATCGAGCAGGCGCTCGCCAGGGCGGAGACGCAGTTTTCGGCAAATGTAGTCCAGTTTCCGTTCCTGGGCAGAATCGAGCTCTTCCTCCGGACTGGCAAAGTATGCGCACGAATACACCATTCGTCGATCGAGGTAAAGCCCAAAGAAGTCATTGGAAGTATCGTAATGATATGTGACAGCCTGACGATCGCGCTCAACAGAATGGATTGCCCCGCTGAGTTTGGCTGCCTCCCTCCCGAATTTTGCGGCCCGCCTGGAGGGTAGGCTGAGGAGCCGGCCAGCGAGACGGATTCGATCGACAATACCAAGCTTCAGGCCGACAAGGTGTTCCGCCATCGGGAAAACACTCTCCATGCTGCCTACGATGTCGAAATCATCGTAGATGTATGCCTCAGCAAGTTCGCGCTCCCCGCCGGAGAGAAACATTCTTCGGAGAGCAGCCGGATGGCGAATGACCATCGAGAAGTGACTCGTGGTACCAGGCTCAGCTTCCCACGTGGTGCCATCCCAAAGCCTGATGGTGAAATCGCGTGGATGAAGATCCTTCAACAGGAACTGCAATACAGACAAACATGTGTTCGCTGATTTGTCGTCCGACCTCGATTGAATATGCATTGTCTCCTCCTCTCGCTCGATAAGCGTGCATCAAGCGACTCCAGGGACCTCCCATCACTGCATCTTCCGTAATCTTCGAATCTTCGTGTGAAAGGCTGATACCCCTCTCTCATCGCCATTCCGGTTGACGATTGGAACAATACGAACCATCGCGATAGCGCGGCAAGACCTACCGCTGACAACTGCAGAGAAAGCTACTGTAGTTCAAACCGAAAAGCAAGATCCGGAACGCTCAAGCGAGGCTATCGAAGGAATAGTGGTCGAGGACCGTTCTAGGGCTACGCGCCATGCAATCGACAACTTCGGCAGGAGTATTTAGATGGGCTCTTCGAGGAGGGATGGAGTGCTGAGTGACTCTTCTTCGCCTAGCGCCTCTTCCACCAACTCAATAATATCTTTCACTACAATGTTTCCTTCATTTCCACTCGTCTTTACCGCGTCTTCGTACATCGTCACATCTTTTGGGCAGCATACAACAAAGTACCGAGCGACTTTGAGACCGAGAGCCTCACGAATTCTGTTTTCGCTGGGTCGTTCTTTGTAGTTTTCGTCTTTCATCCAAATCCTGCCTCCTCCCGCGCCGCAACAAAAGCTATTCTCCCGGCATCTTGGCATGTCGTGAACGTCACAACCGAGTGCTCGCAGTACTTTCCTCGGGGCTTCATAGCCGCCGTTGTACCGCCCAAGATAGCACGGATCGTGGAAGGTCACCGTGTGACCGAGTTTTCTCTTTGGCGTGAGCTTCCCCTCGTCAAGAAGTCGGGCTAGGAGTGCAGTGTAGTGTGACACGGTGTAAGAGGCGCCGTACTCCGGATACTCATGCCTCAGCGTGTTCAACGTGTGCGGGTCTGTCGTGAAGACTTCTTTGAAGTGACATTTGCCCATCGTTTTCACGTTCGATTCGACGAGCATCTCAAACAGTCCTTCCTCTCCCACGCGGCGAACGTCGTTGCCAGAATTGCGTTCCTCCTCGTACATCAATCCAAAATCGACGCCGGCAGAAGTCAGCACACGGGCCACTGATCGGGAGAGCTCTTGGATCCGCGGATTGAATGAGGCATAGTCGCCCACAAACCAGAGATATTCCACAGGGTCTTTTCTTGCATCTTTGATCTTGAATGTCAGGCCGTCCGTCCATTTCGCCCGCAGTCGATCAGATTTTCCGAAGGAGTTTCCATACTTCGACAACTTCACCAGTGCATCCTGCAAGCCGTCATCCATCGCGCCTTCGTTTACGAGGTGGCGGCGCATCTGAACAATCGTTGAGACATGTTCGATGCCGACTGGACATTGCTCAACGCACGCTCGGCACGAGGTGCATGACCACAGGACGTCCTGCTTGATCACTTCGCCGGCAATTACTTGTGCCTCACCGTTCTCGCCAAGCAATTTCTGGTGAAACCACATCTGCGTCCTCGCTTGTTTATCCGCGTACTCGCGCAAATCAAGGATGAGGTCACGCGGCGAAAGAGGCGCTCCGCTATTCATCGCCGGGCAGGCAACGTGACACCGTCCGCACTTTGTGCAAGCGTCGAGATCCAACAACTCCTTCCAGGTGAAGTCCTTTAGTGCGGCATAGCCGGTGGGTGTTCCTTCGGCAATCTTCGGAAGCCGGCGGGCGGTGAGATCATCCGTGAAGAGAAGGTTGGCAAAATCGGTGAGCATGTGCATCGCCTTCGAGTATGGGATGTAGGCGATGAACAACACAACAAGAACCGAATGGAACCACCAAACGTAGACATGGAGCGAGCTTGGGGATATCCCTGACAGATCGAAGAGATTTGCCACTTGCCATCCCACAACGGACCATACTTCGAAAGATGGGCGGGTGGCGGCAATGCGTACACCTTCAATCAGGAAACCCGATACGGCGATAAGCAAGAAGAGAGTAAGGAGTATCTTGTCGTCCACAGCATATTGTGATCGATCGTATTTGTCCTTCGATCCATCGACACGGGCATAATCGAGCTTGCGCAACTTGAATGTCCGGCGTCGAACGATCATCATAAGCAAACCGATGATAAACAGAACGCCAAAGATGTCGAGGATGAGGGAATACCAGAGATAGAACGCCCCGTTCAGAAATTGCCAATCGGGCTTGACGATTCGCAGGACATCATAGTCGAGAGCCACGAGGGCGGTCCCGATCATCAGAATGATGAATCCCCAGAAGACAAGGAAATGCGCGAAGCCGGCGTACGGATCGCTTTTCCGAATTGATGAATGACGACCGACGTCGCGAACGGCGTTGAGGATACGCTTCGGCAAGTCGTCAAAGCGATCGACGCGGCGGCCCCGGAAATATTTTCGGAAGCGACGAGAGAAGCCGTGGAGGAAAATACCGATAGAGGTAAAACTCACAACATAGAAGAGGACAACAAGCCATGCGGGGAAATTCTGGAATACTTCGCGGGTAATGGTTTCGGTCATCCCGCTCCCCTATCCCTTTGCCCCTTTGATTCTTTCCGTGAGTGCGGGAACGATATCAAACAGGTCGCCGACCACAGCGTAGTCCGCAATGTCGAAGATGGGCGCTCTCGGATCGGTGTTGACTGCGATGATCGTTGCAGCATCTTTCATGCCTTCTACGTGTTCGGGGGCACCGCTGATTCCAAGTGTCAGATAGAGCTTGGGCTTGACCGACATACCTGATTTCCCGACCTGCCGACTCTTCGGCAGCCAGCCATTGTCGATGATGGGGCGGGACGCTGAGATTGCACCGCCCAGCGCAGCTGCCAACTCTTCTGCCAACGCAATATTATCCTGACTTTGAATGCCGCGTCCGATGCTCACGAGTTTCTCTTCCTTCGTGATATCAACATCGCTCGGCTCGGGCTCGACTAATCTTCGGAACTTCACGCGGAGATCGTTCAGCGACGTTGAGGGCCTTACTTCTTCGATCGAAGGAGTCCTCTCCGATCGTCCGGCGTCACCCGCAAATGAACCTGCCAGCACCGAGATGATAGCCTGCGCGCTCGTGATGCTTGATTCGACATCCACCTTGCCGGCATACAATTGACTTGTTACAGAAACGTTTCCACTATCGGCGGACAGACCTTTGCAGTATGCAACGAGAGGGATATTGAGTTCCGCCGAAAGCGGAGCGGCCAGGTCCATTCCCATGGATGTGTTGGCAATGAGTGTCAGTTTCGGCTGACGATCCTTGACGACAGAAGAAAGAACGATTCTGTAGGCTTCCGGCGAAAAATGTTCAAGAGCCGGATCATCAACAGAGATAACGGAATCAGCGACCCCTAATTGAGCCGCAAGGTCTTTCGTTCCGGATCCCAATACGACAGCAACGAGCTTTCCACCGCATGCGTCGGCAATCTCACGTCCCTTGCCGAGCATTTCGAATGTAACGTCGGAAAGCTTGTTCTTCAGATGTTCGGCAACAACGAATACATCGTTTGGCATAGTCTCATCTCTGATCTTTGGTGCGAGAAAACCTCCGGGAGGTTGAGTTCTTACAGCAATCCTCTGCTCTTGAGCAGATCCACAATCTTTCCTGCGACGTCATCGGGACTTCCCTCGATCAACTCTGCACGCTTCCCAGACTCCGGCTTGAACATGCGATTGACCACGGAGCCATTCGATGCAGGGACCGTACCTCCATCCACCGTTTCGATCTTCGACGTCTTCCATGCCTGACGGACTTTGCTTACGGGGGCGTACCTTGGTGTGTGCCGCGCCGCCTGGATGCCGAAGACGGCCGGAAGTACTACTTCGAATTCCGCCATGACGCCACCGGCATATTCCTTATGAACGATTGCGCTGGCACCTTCGAGGCTTAATCCGGTCACAACGCTCACATGCGGCAAGCCGAGGAATGCGGCCAAGAGCATTCCCACCTGGCCATCCCTGTCATCGGCTGCCTGAACGCCGGTGAGTATCAGATCGAATCCGATGCTCTTCGCAGCCGTTGCAAACATCTGTGCCGCCGAATGACAATCGATTCCCTCGTCGCAATTTCCGGGGATCTTGAAAATCTTGTCCGCGCCCTTGGCGATTGCCGTGAACAACAGGTTGTCGGCTTCAGCCATATCCAGCGTGACAACAACCACCTCGCCTCCATGCTGCTCCTTCAGCAAGAGTGCTTCTTCCAACGCGTGCTCATCGAATTCGTTCAGCTTGAACTTAAGGAAATCCCTGTTCAGGCGCTTGCCGCTCGAATCAATTTCGAGCTCTTCCACTAGATCAGGGACTTGCTTCATGGGGACCAGAATCTTCATCATCTCCTCCTTCATTCCACTTCGAGTTACATCCTCATTGAATCGTCAATCAACTCTAAGATATCTCTCACGACAAGCTTCCCATCGTGGCCGGTAGACTTCACGGCGTCTTCGAAGCGCGATACTTCGTAGGGGCAGCACACGGCAAGGATATCTGCTCCAACTTCCACCGCTTCGCGAACTCTGCGCTCTGAGAGCCGCTCACTGGTAAAGTCTCGTGAGAAGCTGTCGAGCCACATCCCTCCGCCTCCTCCACCGCAACAGTATCCGTTCTCCTTGCAGCGGAACATTTCAACGACGTCGATGCCGGGAATTGCTTTCAGGAGGTTTCGCGGCGCAACATATTCACCATTGTGCCGGCCGAGATAGCATGGATCATGGAACGTGACTCTAGCCGAGACACGCTTCCTCAGGAGCGGTTTCAGTTGCTCAAGATGGCCTGCAAGGAATTGCGTGTAGTGGAGAACGTCGTACTCACCCCCCAGTTTCGGATACTCGTGCTTAAAAGCATTGTATTCGTGCGGACCCGTGACGACAAGCTTTTTGAACCTGTATTTGTTGAAGACTTTGATGTTCTCTTCCGCCAGCATTTCGAAGAGACCTTTTTCTCCTGCGAGGCGCACGGAGTCGCCGTCCTCCTTTTCCTCGTGTGCGAGAATTCCGAAGTCAATCCCTAACGCTGCAAGAATACGCGCCATCGCCTTGGCGGCATCTTTTCCTCGACCGTGATATGAGGGATAGCTCCCAACGTACCAAAGGACGTCGACCGGTTTCTTCGTTGTCGGCAAGATGTTGACGGGAACGCCGGCATCTTTGACCCAATCGGCTCGCTTGCGGGCAGATTCCCCCTGCGGATTGCCGTATTTCGAGATATTGTCAAAGGCCTTCTGAAGCTCATCGGGAATTGCTTTTCCATCCAGAATCGCCTGCTCGCGTGCCGCAGGCATGATCTCGACCATGTTCACTTCCTTTGGGCAGACGCGGAGGCAATTCATGCATGTGGTGCAGAGCCACAAGTCGGAGCTTTCCAGCAAATCCATGCCCGTTTGCAGCTTTCGGAAGATCTTTCGCGGGCCATAGTCGCCGACGATATCAACCGGACAGACCGCAATGCACTTGGCGCATTGGTAGCACCAACCGAGCGATTCGCCTCCTTCGAGGGCCGTGACCTTCTCCATGTGCCGAAGATCGTAGTCCCAAATGACACGCTGCTCGAACATGCGATTCCACGCACCGGAAATGTCCACACCATCGACGACCGCGGTTTCCTTTTCGATAACAATCGGCTTCGTTATGCCCATGGTTCTTCTCCGCCAGAGGAGGCTAGGCTTTTGGTATGCAACTGAAAATCCATTCGATGAGTGCCGAGGAGCCGTGCTGCAAGCTCCGGCATCTGCGGCATTACCTTGTTAAACTCCTGTGTCATACGCATTTTGAGCACCGTGTAGAGATAGACTCCATACACGCAGGCAAGATAGACATCAGTGCCGAAAAGGCCACGGGCGATTCTCTGAAATCCAGCCGCCTGTCCGACATCATTGATGAATGTTACAGCTTCACCGATCCGGACGTACGTTGATCCAATCGTGTCTCGGTGGAGTGTGAAGTCATCCATGATCACAAGCGGAAGCGAGCCTGTTTTCGTTTTGGGATCCCACATCCACCTCGTCCAGAGCCAATATCGATCAGGTTGCGTGAAATGAAGCAACTCGGAAGCGAGATCAAATCGGATGTTCCCGTCAATCCCTTCAAGCCCGAAACAGAACGACTCGAAGCGATCTTGAATGGCCGCTGTCCCGTAGAGCAGAACCTGAATGTTCGGTCGCAATACTTCTATTGGATATTGCTCAAGGATCGCAGTCGCCTTCCTGCGAGTACTGAAGATGCTCCTGAGAAGACTCTTCAAGCGTTCATGGTCTAATGAATCAATTTCCTTCCGGCCAAGCACGGATTGGAAGTGTCGACTCTTCTTCTCAAGGTCATCTGCCAATGCGGACTGCTCCGTCTCGGAAATCTTCTGAAGCGCCTCCTGCATAAGTTCTTTGGCGGTGGGTGTATCGACGACCTGGCTCATGTTCGCATCAGACCTTTGCGGTTATTGCGGACTTTCTTCGCACAGTTGCGATCGCTTTCATCGCCGCGGCGCCCGCCATGGATGTCGAATCTTCAAGGTCTTTGGGCCCGGCTGCTGCGCCCGCCACAAAGACTCCCTCGACCGATGTGCTGACTGTATCCATCGGTTCCCCAATTGCCTCGATGAAACCGTACTTGTTCTGCCGGACGCCGAGCAGTTTTGCGAGGGCCTTTGTGCCGGTGCTGGGTTCCATGCCGACGGAGAGAATGACAAGATCCATCGGAATCTCCATCGGACGTCCCATCGTCGTGTCTTCGCCGCGCACGACGAGCTTGTCGCCCTTCTTCAGTACTTCCGTCACGATCCCTTTCACGTAGTTCACTTTGTACTGCTCTTGTGCCGGCCAATAGAGTTGGTTCTCCCAGTAGCCATACATGCGCATGTCGATATAGAAAATGAACACGTTCGCATCCGGCACGATCTGCCTGATTTCGATTGCCTGCTTCGACGCAATGCCGCAGCAGACTTTCGAGCAGTACTCATTGCCTATCTGCCGATCGCGGGAGCCGACGCACTGGATGAAACAGATGCGCTTGGGAACTGCGCCGTTCGATGGACGAACAAACCTGTGCTGCTTCAACATTTTTTCTGCATCGACCAGCGTAATGACGTCATCGTGTTCATAGTAGCCATACATCTGAGTCTCCCGCCCCGGATCGAAGTGGTCAAAGCCCGTTGCGAGGATTATCGCGCCGGTAGAAACGACCTCTTCCTTCCCGTCCTTTGAGAGAGTGACAGCGAAATCCCCTGCCGCGCCGGAGCATTCCTTTACTGTTGATCCGGTTCGGATTTCAACCAGGGGATTACTTGTTATCGCACCGATCATCGCGCCCAGAACATCATCGGTATTCTTGAAGTGAGGTGTGAGTGCTGCATAGCTCGCCTCGTCCGGAGTGCCACCGAGACGGTCACGTTTCTCGACAAGGATCGCCTTGTATCCGATCTCGGCGATGCCGCGAGCAGCTTCCAGGCCGGCAGGACCGCCCCCGACGATGAGAATGGAATCACTTGGCATCTGCATCCTCCCAGGTTAAGAACTCCTTCTTTCCGGATTTGATTGCCTCAAGGTCGCCTTGAAACTCTTCCCACCGCGTCTTCCAATCAATGCCCATTTTTTCAAGCAGCGCACCGTATTCCGTTGTGTGCCAGTGCAATTGGACAACTCGGTAGGGATGGGCGCCCATCGCCAATGCCACAAACTGCGCTTCCGACATGACGGGCACTCCGACATTTCGATCATGGGCTTTCGCCGCAAATTGACTCTTGTCCAGCGTTGTTACGCAACCCGTGTCGTGCGTGATCGTCACGTCGGGGTTCGCCTCGTTCTTCATGACTTCGATCTTGCGCATGGTGGCGAAGGATCGTGTGAAATCACGTTGAACGAGGATATGGCGGAACCCGAACCCGCAGCAATCAAACCAGGTCGAGTAGTCTGCGACGTTCACTCCGAGCGCCTGCAGGGTTGACGTCACAATAGCCGAACGTTGTCCACCGTAGATTTCCCTGTCGTAGATTGCGTCTTCTGCAACAAGCTTATGGTAGTGACACGCAGGATGGACCGTGGCAGTGATCTTGCTGCAGTCATAGACCCGCTTTTGAGCGGCACGATCTCGAATCACATGGACCCATTCGCTGTAGTGAACGATCTCCTCCGGCAGAACGAGCTGCTTACCGAGCTTTGCCATAATCTCGCGCACCTGCTTGCGAAGGTCGGCGTGATGAAGAAGTTCGTGCCTTGTTTCTTTGTAATGACCGAAGCTTGTGCCACAATGAATGAGGGGGAAGTAGCCTGATTCGTATGCAGCCGCAAAATTACGCACTGCCACAGCAGCCTGCGCCGCCGCGTTGGATGTTGCTGAAGCGTAGTAATTCCACGCCGTGCATGACGTCTGGTCTTTGGGATCGTTATATTCCAGTCCGAGCTGTCGATGCAGCCAGAAGATGGACGTGGAATAGCCGGGGATGTGTCCGCACTGGCCACAGCTCTTATGATGCCACGTATGCTGAAGGGGAATCTTCTTTTTCCTGCCGTACTTGGTGTCAACTTCACTGTATGGTTCCGGCACACGTTGAACGACCAACTCACCCTGGGCTTCGAGCTCGAAGAGAAGCTCATGTGTGTGATCCTTTTCGATATCCTCTGCAGGGCGCTTCCACTCGCGCTTGTCTGCGGAAAGAATGGGAATCTCTATTTCAATCGGCATCACTCACTCCTTCGTTACGTGTAGGGGTCATAACAAACGAAGCAAGAACTCTGTGGACGACGGGCACACCTCACCGTTTCGATCGGTGCGAAAGACCGCATCACATCGAATAGCCTGCCTCTTCCAGTTTCTCTTCCATCACATCCATCAGAATGGTGTACAACCCTTCATCGACTTTTTCGATCATGTTCATCACTCCAGTCATATGCCAGATCAGGTAAAGTTCAATGATGGTCTTATCGTCGATTTCCCACGCGGTCTCGGTCGTGTGCAACGTCTCAGGCGGGATCGCTTTCCGCCACGTATCCAGATTCTTCGACACATCAAGTACTTGCGGCCCCCAATCAGGAAATGCATCCGGCTGCAGCATATCCGGTGACACTTGCGTCCCTGTGGACATGATTTTATAAATGACGCGCCCGTACGCGCCAAGGGCTTCCTTTGCCGAACGAAGGCCGTGCTTGACGGCTACTTCCCGCAATACAGTAATGATACCGCCGGGAGAATTCTGACGCGGACAGCGATTGCACGAAAAACATTGCGAGCACTCCCACACGTCGTCGTTCATCTGTTCGTAAATGAGCTCAACGTCCTCGCGCGCCACTGCTTGCGCAATTCGGCGCGGACTGAAATCATAGAATCGCGCTGAAGGACAGGCCGCTACACATATTCCGCACTCGTAGCAGCCGTAGAGATAGTCCGTGAAGCGCAGGTCGGACTTCACCTCGCGGAACAGTTGCTCCTTGACCTCATAGGGAACATCCGAGTACTTGTTGCGGACCGTGTAGCGTGTCTGTTCCATGCTATTCTTTGCGTGTGAGCAATCTTTTCGCTTCTTCAATCGCGTGGACTAAGTCTTGCCGTTTCGGTACACCGACGAAGCGTGTCCCTTCGCTGCCAACAAGAACCGTTGGAACAGAAAGCACATGCTCGTTTGCAGCCGCATCCCTCCCGGGTCCGTTAGCCAGACTTATGACACGTACGACAAGATCCCCACGCTGTCGCGAGAGTTCCTCCGCCATCCTGATGGCAAGGTGACACGTTGTGCACACCGGATGAGTAAACACACGTATGAGAACACTCCCCTCATCAGGCTTCATATCCTTCGCAATGGATGCAGTCATTGAGTTTCTTCTCATCCATGAGCTTCTTGTATGCTTCCAGCGCCGCTTCCCCCTTGAGCATGAGGGCAAGATCAGCCTCAAGACTGACCGGCTTGAGTCGGGCAATCCAACCGTCTTTGTAAGGACTCTTGTTGAGGAGCGACGCCTCGGTTTCGAGGCGGGGATTTATTTCAACGATTTCCCCTGCGACCGGCGTCTTGACGGGGCCGACCCATTTCCCACTCTCGACGGTAGCAACCGGCTTGGCGCGTTCACGCTTCGTTCCCACTTTCTTCAGATGAGCATGAATGATTGCCCCCGCCAAGCTTTGGGCAACATCGGTCATCCCGATAGTTACCGTTCCGTCAGCATTCGTCCTTGCCCAAATATGGTCTTCCGGGACATAGTAAAGATCGGCAGGGAGAACGCAATTTCGCACAGTTGGATGTTCAGCCATGTTCATACTCCTCCGGCACAAATTAGAAATACATTACAACATCGTAATCAAGCGTCAAGTCAATGATTGAAGCCGCACCAAGGATCTTGACGTTTTCGATGATATCCTTCGGCTCAACATTGAACAAGGCCATACTCTGTTGGCAGACGCTGAATTGAACGCCCGCGTCCATTGCACGCTCGATCATGGTCTTCAAGGTCACGCCACTCCCCGGTTCAAGCTCGATCTTCTCAGCTTCGCCATGGATAAGTTGGGAGGTCCCTTCCATCGTGAACCAAAGAAGAACTTCCATCTCCATCGCCGCCGCCGTCATTGCATAGAAGATCGGCGCATACGTTCGTCGAGGCCGATCCACGCCGCTTGTTTGTACAACGAGGACTCGTTTACCTTCGCTGTCTGCCATCGAGAGATTACTTTCCTTTTTTGATATAGACTCTTAGGACTTCACCCTCTTTGACGTGTCCAAGATACTCATTGCCCGTTCGCTTCGCCCAGGCAGTCAAATCAGGCTCCGCCCCGGGATCAGTGGCCAGTACTTCGAGGACATCCCCTTTTTGGAGCGTGTCCATCTTCTTTTTTGTGTCGAGCACCGGTATCGGACAGCGTTTTCCTCGATCATCCAGTGAATGTGTTGGATTAAACTCCATGGTGTTCTCCTGAACGTGATTATTCTTGATGAGCGATTTTCGATATAAGCTGTGTAAAGTCGGCCGCAGTCACACCGGGCATATCGAACTTGTGCGTTTCGAGTCCGGCGTGGACCCGGGCAGTGAGATCGGCCGGAGCCAACGAACATCCGATGAGTTCCATGCTGAATGTTTTTAGTGCACCACGCGGAGAGATCGTGAAGTCACCACTCAGCAGAGTGTCTTCAATGATATTGTTCACCACTTTGACGGTCAGTCGCAGCAATCCACCTGGTGCTTTATGCGCGCCCTCAACAATCTTCACATCCGCATTGATCGTCAGGCTTCTGCTCCGCGTGTCGTTCCACTGCACTGCATGGAGCCATGCCTCGCCTGCAAAGGTGCGATCCAACTCGTCGACTTTCTGAAGCTCCTGGTGGCTGAGCTCCGACCCTACAAAATCCAGTTGGTACACCTCTGCAAACGCGGCAACGAGTTCTTTCTTGACGCTCTCTATGGGGGGCGCGGCGCCAAGTTCCCGCCTCATACTCGTGACGTAATCTTCCATTGTCTTTTGCACTTTGTCCCGCATTTTTTCGTCTGAGAATTTCAGGACGCGCGCCATGAGGGCATGATTGAAGTCGAGCATCATGCTGCCGACGAACAGAAAAGCTCCGCCAACATCCGCGGTGCCGGTCCCCCCGATCTTTTTCCCATTCACATGAATGTCGTTGATCGGACGAAACTGTGCCCGGATGCCGAGCGGTTCATAGGCGGCTATCGGGGCTTTAGCGAGATATGCATACCGCTCCATCAATGTGGACGGAAGTCTGAAATCAGCGGCTTTGTCCTTCGGGATAATGACGTGAAAGAAGAGTTGATTGACATCGAGCAAGACAGCGCCTCCGCCAACCTGCCTGCGAATGACAGGGATATCGTTCGCTCCGCAGTACGAGACATCTATCTCTTTCTCGACCTCTTGATGATAGCCAATGCAGACGTACGGCTTGTCAGGCCGCATGAGGGTAATGGTCGGCATGCCGTCGGGTTCTGTACATTCGGCGACGGCATGGTAGATGGTCTGCGAGCGGAGGGAAGGGACAATGCCGCAGTCAACAAGACGGGTTTTCATAGGGACGATGGAAGGAATTGCGACACCTGCACTGGCAGGCCCCTTGAACTGCGTGCCATGATCGTGCGGATGATGAGAAGTTACTCAAGTTGACCGCCTCAGGNNGCGGGGTTTACCTCAGATTTTTCAACGAGTTTATTCAGCCGTCCGTTTCAACGGATGGCTGCGAAGCGGTCAACTTGAGAAGTTAGATAAAGAGCTGAATATCGGCATCCGTTGCGAAATCAAGAAACGCCGCAGCGCCACACACTTCGACCCCTTCAATCAGATCCTCCTTCTTCACTCCCATCACATCCATGGTCATCTGACAGCCAAAAAGCTTTACCCCTGATTCACGCGCGGCATCCATCAGCTCCGGAATGGAGGGGACGTTCGCCTTGCTCATCCATCCTTTCATCATGGCTGTAGCAACGGCGGTCATGCCAGGCAACACGCCGACAATATTTGGCACGGGGACCGGCATCGCCGGATTCGCAAGGGAAGGAACCTGCAAGCTCTTATACTTATTCCTGTTGATCATATCCAAGCCGTAGAAGGTAAAGAAGATTCCAACCTCATACTCCATAGCCGCAGCAGTTGTTGCCAAGATGAGCGGCGGATAGGCCATATCCATCGCACCCTTTGATGCAATCAACGCTAAGCGCTTCTTTCGTTCCTCTGCCATGGCGGGGCTCCTTCTTCTTAATAGGTGATCTTTGAGAAAGACGGTTTCTACAGTAACAGACTTCCTTTCTTACTCCAAGGATACATCTCAAGTTGACCGCCTCAGGA
>DMMN01000318.1:19216-20548 GCA_003453835.1 Bacteroidota bacterium
CTGCGAAGCGGTCAACTTGAGGATACATGTCATCGCATTACACTCGGAGAAATCCAAGCTCATCCCTCTCATCATCGAGCGAGATGAAATTGTCAAAAAACGTGCCGCTTGAAACACAATCCTGAAAACATCGCCGGTGGTTCGCGTTCGATCAAAGCCCTTTCATTTCCGTCAAAATCTCCAAAATAGTCTAGGGACTCAGATACGAATTCACGCGGGAATTAATGAGGAGTGGGGAGGGTCAGGTGCGGCGAGAGCTGAAACAGGTGATTACGTCATAACTGAGGTGAATTTGCCATAAACACAAATTCGAGAGGGGGAGGCCGATTCCCCAAAAACTCCCTTCGTGGCGCAACCGCCATTCGTGGGGGACCGATGCCGCGGCGCCGACCTATACTTCGGCCAGACAGGGAAGTCTGACCTCGCTTCCTGCCGCGGTGCCCGGGAAGCACCAAAGAAGGTACAACCTGGCACTCCGACATCAAGGTGAGCAGGTTCGAATCCTGAATAATGTGTCAACTTGCACGCTTCGACTTCGCTCAGCGTGACTTTGAACTTGTTTTTCAGTAGCCTTTAATTTCTTCTGAAGTCCCATTTCGTCAGGCCGTGTTTCTTCATCTTCTCACAAAAGTTTTTGTAATCAAAGTGTGCGGCTTTTGCAGCGGCAGAGATGTTGCCATTGTGCTTCATAAGAAGTTTCGAAATATATTCTTTCTCAAACCTATCGACGAGCGACCTCTTTACGGTGAGAAAGGGAAGGTCTTCGTTGATGTAGAATTGATAGGTCCGCTCTTTCGGCGTTTTTGCATACTGGGCAACGGTTGCTTCGCTGATCACCTCTCCTCGTTCCATCAGCACGGCCCGCTCGATGATGTTCTTCAACTCACGGATGTTCCCCGGCCAGTCATAATTCGTCAGGCGTTGGAGCGCTTCCGGCGCAATGCTGGCGATCTTCTTGTTGTGTCGCTCGGTGTATACCTTCAGAAAGTGAAGCGCCAACAGAGGGATATCGTCAGGTCTGTCGCGGAGGGCGGGAACTTCTATCGGCATGACATTTAGCCGATAGTACAAATCCTCGCGAAACGTTCCTTCTTTGATCAATTCCTCGAGGTCCTTGTTTGTGGCAGAAATGAGGCGCACATCGACTTTGATGGTATCATTCCCTCCCACGCGTTCGAACTCCATTTCCTGGAGCACGCGCAGAAGTTTTGACTGTGTCGAACGCGAAATGTCCCCGATCTCGTCCAGGAAAAGGGTTCCTCCGTTGGCTTGCTCAAACCGTCCGATTCTCGTTTTCAAGGCGCCGGTAAAGGCCCCTTTCTCGTGGCCGAA
>DMMN01000330.1:0-258 GCA_003453835.1 Bacteroidota bacterium
TCCCGGTCGATCGGCGTGACGAAGGTCGCGTTCAACTCGGAGAAAATGCGGTGAGTGATCGAGTCACCCTGATGCTCGAGGTCCTTGATCTGCGCGACGATAGCTTCTCGTTCAGCGGGATCTTTCGAGAAGGAGAGCTTTTTCAAGGCCTCAGCAGCGTTCACCAGGTTCGCTGACGATTCCTCCAGGAATCCATAGAACTTGTCGTCATGGGGAAGCAATTTTTGGATGAGCTTGTCGAGTTTCATGGTCTCTGAT
>DMMN01000330.1:277-3398 GCA_003453835.1 Bacteroidota bacterium
CTGAGGCGGTCAACTTGAGTTAGTAACTACCGACTACTGATGGCGCACGCCTGCCTGCCGGCCCGCGGCAGCAAGCGGGCAGGGATTTACACAGAAGTTGATTCTTGGGGCAATCCATCTCCCGATACCGATTCTCGACAGCTTGGATTTGAATCTTCATATCCCCTATCTGTGACAATCAGTGTGCCATCGGTGGTTAGACAGCTTTTGCTTCTTCCTCTCGATGAGAAGTTACATTGAGTTTCAGGCTTTGGTGCTTGAAGCAGATGACCGTTGCAGTCGCTCTCTGAGTTTCTTATGTTCCTCCCAGATTTCGCGTGGAAGTCGCTCACCAAATTGTGAATAAAAGTCCTCCATTGCAAGAGCACCGTTGATCCATCCCGTCTTATCAACGGACAACATTTCTCGAAGCGCTTCCGGAGCCAATTCCAATCCGTTCAAATCAATTGCATCCTGGGACGGCAGGAATCCTATCGCCGTCTCCACGGCTCTTCCCGATCCTCGGATTCTCTCCAGAATCCATTTCAGAACGCGGATATTCTCTCCGTATCCCGGCCAGAGGAACTTCCCATCCTTATCTTTGCGAAACCAGTTGACACGAAAGATGAGCGGCGCCTTTTTCAAACGTTTCCCAATGTTGAGCCAATGCTGAAAGTAGTCAGCCATATTGTAACCGCAGAAGGGCAACATCGCCATCGGATCGCGGCGCACAACTCCCACTGCTCCGGTTGCCGCGGCCGTCGTTTCCGCACCCATCCCCGATCCCAGGAACACACCGTGTTGCCAGTCGAATGCCTGCATCACCAGCGGCACGACTGCCGAACGTCTACTTCCCCAGATGATGGCGGCGATCGGAACGCCGCGCGGGTCCTCCCACTGTTTCGAGATCGACGGACACTGTCTCGCCGGAACCGTGAATCGCGAGTTCGGATGCGCGGCCCTGCCACCCTCACTTGACCACACATTCCCCTGCCAGTTGATCAATCCCTCCGGGGGGTCGCTGCCGATCCCTTCCCACCACGGCTCATTTGACGGCGTGAGACCGACATTGGTGAAAATCGTATTCTCTCGGATCGTATCCATCGCAATGGGATTCGTCGCATAGCTTGTTCCAGGCGCGACACCGAAGAAACCGGCCTCAGGATTAACCGCCCTGAGCTGACCTTCCTCGTCGACATGCATCCACGCGATGTCATCGCCCACCGTCCAAACCTTGTAGCCCTGATCCGACAGTGATGAAACCATCATCGCGAGATTCGTCTTTCCCGACGCACTAGGAAACGCAGCGGCCATATAGGTCACCTGGCCGGAAGGATCCTCCAATCCGATAATCAGCATATGCTCGGCCATCCATCCTTCCTGCCGGGCGATGGAGCTCGCAATGCGCAAGGCAAAACACTTTTTGCCGAGGAGGGCGTTCCCCCCATAACCCGAGCCGATGCTCCAAATGAGTCGCTCGTCGGGGAAATGCATGATGAACCGCCGCTCGGGCGAAAGATCGCCGAGCGAGTGGAGACCGGGGACGAAATCCTCCGACGCCCCAAGTTGGCTCAACGCAACCTCTCCCATGCGCGTCATGATGTACATATTCGCGGCAACATACGCGCTATCGGTGATCTCTACTCCGACCCTGCTGTACTGTGAGCCGACCGGCCCCATAAGATAGGGAACGACGTACATCGTACGCCCCTTCATCGACCCATCGAAGAGCTTTGTTAATCGTTCCTTCGCTTCAGTGGGATCCATCCAGTTGTTGTTCGGGCCGGCGTCCTCCTTGTTTGTCGTGCAGATGAATGTGAGATTCTCCGTGCGGGCAACATCGTTGGGATGACTGCGATGCAGGTAGCAGTTCGGATGTGATTGTTGATTCAGTTCAATCAACGTTCCATCCCTGACCATCGTCTGGATCAGGTCGCGGTACTCTTCCGGTGTTCCGGTGCACCAGTGGATCCTCTCCGGTTTGGTGAGGCGGGCACAGTCGTCAACCCAACGTTGTAGCGCGGCATTTCCTGTCATAGATCTTCCTTACAGAGTGATTAGAGGCTTCGGGTGGTAGATTTCGCGTGAGTCAGATTCTCGTTCTCCATTTGCGTACAATCTCCGCGTCGATGCGAATTTCTTCGTTGAGCAGAGAGCTGGGAATCGGATCGGGAAAAAACTGCTGGCAGCACGCGTACGCCTCGAGACTCGACATGTTCCAGTACGATGGACACGATGCGCAATGAATGTTATGACCCTGCAAGTAGAAATCGGTCGACCGGCAGTTTTCGCTGATGCTCATCGCCGTTACGATCTTCCCTTCGGGAGTAATATAAGCGAGAATGGGAACCGACTGAATGCCCTCCGGATCGTCGAAACGTACCAACTTGCTCTCTCTGACGGCGGTCAAAGGTATCACGATTGAACCTCGATCCATTCGAGCGGAGATCTTCACGCTGGGTATCTTCTGTTCAACCCCGTAGCTCAATTCGACGACCACGTCGGGCTGTTTGTCAATAACGGGATGAAACTCTCTCAGTAACACTCTTAGGTATGCGGAGAGTCCGGCAACAAGAACAAGCACCATGACGGCTGCAATAAACCATTTCTTCCGAGACACCGGGGTCGCCGACGCAGCCTGCTCGGCTACGCCTGCGACGACAAGAGTTGTCCCACACTGCGGACAGAAGGCAGCGCCTTCACTCAGCGGCGAACCGCATTGCCTACACTGCATGGCACGCTCCTTCACAAGTTGTAGATGTCTCCAAAAGCGTCATCCTCGCCGATCAGTTCCTTTACTTCATTGACGATCCGATCAACCTCAGCTTTGGAGTAGTTCAGGATGGTTATGTGTCCCATCTTTCTCTTTGGACCGGCGATCTTCTTCCCATAGAGGTGAAGCTTGATTCCCGGCATCGTCAGGAGCCTCTGAATATTCAGGCGTTCAAGATGCTTGCCCAGGAGGTTGATCATCGTGCAGGGAGTGAGTAGCCGCGGCTCTTTGAGAGGCAGACCGCATACGGCACGGACAAGGGCTTCAAACTGAGACACATCGCACGCGTCAAGCGTGTAGTGGCCGGAGTTGTGTGGACGGGGAGCGAGCTCATTCACCAACAGGTTTCCCTCCTTCGTCACGAACATC
>DMMN01000366.1 GCA_003453835.1 Bacteroidota bacterium
TGCTTGTCATCCGTTTCATCTGTGTCAAGCACGATGAAATTTTTAATCAACCCAACCTACTCATTCATGTCGTCCTGATCGTCAAGCGCCGGATCTTCACACAAACAATTGACATAACATTGCGAAAACTGCGCTGGCGTCTTGCACTGCAAACACGCCGATGGTCCATACCAATGCTTGTCTACAACCTTCTGCCAACGAAAAAGTTTCGGCTCGAAACGAAGCTCGCATGAATCAGATTCCCCAAGAATTACGTGCAGACGACAGGTGTCACATTCGTTCCGACACGCACGCACTTCCGNNCAATAAACTGCCTTGCCTGCAACACGAACAGTCTCAATTTCATCGATTCTTGCATTATATTCCTCCGGCAAATTATTTCGTCTGTAGCATGCAACTTTAACGAGAGCCATAAGAATTGTTCGAAACTAACTTTGCTAATTTTAGTAACAGATTTTATCTGACGACAAACTAATTATACCTCATTCAAAAATGATTATAACACACTATCGATGAGAAATCAACCTTGTCCACCTAAAAAACTTTACAAATAAGCCATCATCTGGTAACTTCAGACTAGACCGCAGTTCTGAGTTCATTGACAACCAAAATGAGGTGCCAGATGAAAACCGAAATTGAGTTCTTGAGGATCACCCCTGATAATGTCAATCAGCACTTACCGTCGCTCATCGCCTGCTATCGTTCAGTTTATTCAACTGAACCGTGGCGCGAATGGATTTTCTGTCCCAACTGCAAACGTAAGTGGGGCGAGGAAGACGCGGGAGAACTTTGCAAAAACCAATTCCATTGCCCGGATTGCCGACTTTTGCTTTCTGACTTTTGGGCATCCTCGAAAGTCGGAAACGACTTACTCCACGAAATAAACTATCCGCATATTTCATTTTGGATTGCGCTTTCCGGAAATGCCGTTGTGGGTTTTACCCATGGCTATGGGATTTCACCACAAAATCTAGAATCCAAATTGAAATTGCCAGGAGTGGCTGAAGCGATAAACAAACGATTTAACTTTCCCGAATTAGTAATTTATCAGGATGAGCTTGGTGTTGTCAAGGAATTTCGCGGCGCCAAAATTGCCAGACAGCTTGTCCTTCGTCGGCCCAATGACTTCATGGCAAGCGGCCTTACCTGTGGCATCATTCGTACTATGTCCGACCCTCCATCAGTAACATTCTCGTGGTATACGGAGAAGCTGAATTACTATGTCATTGCGGAATATCACGACAAAGGCAAGCGCGTTGTTCTGGCGCAGGATCTGCGCGATGTCGCGCGTCGGTTGGAGGTGTAGCCATAACCAAACAAACCGACGACCGCGTCGTCATGTTCCGGCACCTCGCCGGCTTGATCAAAATGCTATAACAATCAGAAAAGACTCCCACAACGGAGTCTTTTAAATTCGGTTAATTCAATTTTCCGATTCGATTTTCGATTTCACTCAATAAACGTCCAGACAACATCAATTTCTCCACCACCTCAAAATCCGGATACAGCACCCTGTCTTTTTCGGCAAAAGGAATAATCTGACGAATTATTTCGTGAAGCTGGCGCGCTCCGAATCCAGGCCTTAATGGATGGCGAAAATCGAGCGCTTGCGCGCCGCAAGTAATTTCAATGGCAATAACCGAATATACATTTTTAGTGATTTCCTTGGCCTTGCGCACTGCGATTGACCCCATACTGACATGATCTTCCTGATTGGCAGAGGTCGGTATAGAGTCGACACTTCCTGGATGGCATAGCACTTTGTTTTCGGACACGAGGGATGCGGCGGTGTACTGGGCGATCATGAGTCCCGAATTCAATCCCCCTTGTTCCGTAAGAAATCTCGGTAATCCGCTCAGCGTTCCGTTGACAAGGCGCTCGATGCGCCGCTCAGATATATTCGCGATCTCCGACAACGCGATGGCAAGAAAATCCATCGCCAGCGCGATCGGCTGGCCGTGGAAGTTTCCCCCTTCGAGGTGTACACGATCCTTTGGAAATACCAACGGATTGTCGGTGGCTGAATTGATCTCAACACGAACGACTCCGTGCACGTAGTCGACTGCATCGCGGGACGCGCCGTGAACCTGTGGAATGCACCGGATGGAATAGGCGTCCTGTACCCTGGGGTCGTTGCGTCGATGCGATTCTCGTATCTCGCTCCCTTTCATCAAGCGACGCAGGTTTCTTGCCACGGTAAGCTGTCCCCTGTACGGTCGCAGTTTGTGGATGCGCTCGTCGAACTGCGTGTCGCTTCCTCGCAATGCCTCGACCGAGATCGCGGCGGCGACGTCGGCAAGCCTGCAGAGGCCTTTCGACTGGTGTGCAGCGAGCGCTGCAAACGCGGTCATCATTTGCGTACCGTTGATGAGCGCGAGTCCCTCTTTTGCCGTCAGCCGAACCGGAGCAAGTCCGCATTCCTTCAGCGCACGTGCTGATGGAACTTCCCTCCCTTTCCCGCCACTTGTCCACGCCTTTCCCCTCCCTATCATCGTGAGGACGAGATGGGCAAGTTGGACCAAGTCGCCGCTTGCACCGACCGATCCTTGTGATGGGATGACCGGGACGATCCCGCGGTTCAACATCTCAACAAGAAGATCCACGGTCTCCTGACGAATCCCCGAGAATCCTTTGGCGAGAGCGTTGATCCGCAGCAGCATCATTGCGCGGACGATTTCCGGCGGAAGCGAATCGCCCGCCCCGGCTGCGTGGCTGAGAATCAGATTTTCCTGCAACTGTTCGAGATCTCCGTGCCCAATCCGAACGTTACTAAACTCCCCGAAACCGGTTGTGACGCCATAGATCGCTTCCTCGCTTTCGATCCAGGATTCGATCAGTGAGCGAGCGTCTTTGATTTGGCGCTTCGCGACAGATGAAAGCCGAACGCCGATCTTTCCGTACGCGGTGTCGTTGACGTTTTCAACAGTGAGGGAATTGCCATCCAGCAATAAGGTATCCATGCGCGGGATGAAGGAATGAGAGAGGAGTTGACTCTTTGACCGTCAATGTAGTGCAGCCTTTCCTGAAATTCAACAATCGTGACGGCCTCAGATCCTGCGCGCCGGCGCCTTGGACAGTTATTGAACAGAATGAACGCACTTCGATCAAGTTCGACATTCACCTGTTGGGGAGAAACATCCGGGAGAAAGAGATTGACTTTTCATGCGAATCTCTTTATTATCTCCAACAATTCGAGCACATTTCTGCCGGGGGGTTGCTTCTCGAATCAGTCCACTCTCCAGCCGTGGAGGGTTGTTTCATTCGTCGTCGGAACCGTCTCNNAAATGAAGAAAACGAATGTCAAACAACCTCTGTTGAGGCGAACCACCAGTCATGGACCAAGAAAAAATCCGGATTCTCCTTGCCGATGATGAAGACGGCCTTCGGATGACTATCGCCGCGTGGCTGGGCGATGAGGGATTCGACGTCGAGCAGGCAGAGAACGGCCTTGATGCTATTAAGTTAGTTCAGACGAATGATTTCGACATCGCGCTTCTCGATATCAAGATGCCCGGGGCGAACGGCCTAGAAGTACTTCGCTACATCAAGAAAAACTCCTCCCCCACCGAAGTGGTCATGATGACAGGCATGAGCGATGTGAGCATGGCCGTCGAGGCGATGAAGCTGGGGGCGAAGGAGTATCTTACCAAGCCGATCGACATGGATCAGCTTGTTCCGCAATTGCATTCGATCATGAAGAAGCGCGACGCGGAGGAACGGATCCGCCAGCTTCAATCGGAACATACCGCCCGGCTTCTCTACGACCTTCACAATCCCATTTCCGGCCTCAAACAAAGCATCGGCTATCTGATGAAGGGGATGGCAGGCCCCGTCGGTGACCATCAAAAGGAGTTGCTCAGCTATATGACCAATTCGATCGACAAGGTCATCGGCTTCCTGGGCAATATGATGGACCTGACGAAGCTCGAGGGAGGAAGGGTCAGGCTCAATAAAGGGATCAGCAACGTTGGTGATCTGATCACCAAGGTCGCCAACGAATTTCGTGTTCCGCTCCAGGCGAACAAAGTAACTCTAGATGTTCACATCGAGCCCGATCTTCCGCCGCTGGAATTCGATCAGCAGAAGGTCGAGCAGGTCGCCCAGAATTTCCTGAGCAACGCAGTCAAGTATACGCCGCAGCAGGGCGCGGTCGTCGTCCAGGTTCGGAAGGTCGCCATGGTGATGGAAGAGGGACAGCAGCCGACCGATTTTGTGCTGGTGTCCGCCTTCAACAGTGGGCTCGGCATTCCGAAAGAGGAGTTGCCATTGATCTTCGATCGCTACCGAAACGTCGTGGCCGCGAAGGACACCAAGCAAGCGAGCAGCCTCGGGCTCATCATTTGCCAACGCATCGTCGAAGCGCACAACGGCAAGATCTGGGTCGAGTCCGAAGCAAACAAGGGTGCAACGTTTTACTTTGCTCTCCCCGTCCGATAATTCGCCTATTCATTCGAACACGCTATGTCGAAACAATCCATCTCCATTCTTGCCGTTGACGATGAAGAGTCGTTTCTGGATCTCCTGAAGAGCCTGCTGGAGCAAGAAGGGTACTATGTCAATACCGCGCCCGATGGCGTCGCGGCCATCAACGTCCTGCAAACTCTCCCGTTTGATCTTGTGCTCCTCGATGTCAAGATGCCCCGCGTCGACGGCGTGGAAGTACTCAGATTCATAAAGGACCATTACCTCGACACCCAGGTGATCATGCTGACGGGTGTGAGCGACATCCGCATCGCAGTTGAATGTATGCAGCTCGGCGCGTATCATTACGTTACAAAGCCGTACGCCGGCACCGAATTGTTGACGATCATCGAGCGCGCGATCGAACGGAAGCGTCTCGTCATTCAGAACAAGGCGCTGAAATCCGAGCTGGCTCGATTTGCCCTCTCGTCGCATATCGTCGGGCAGAGCAAGTCGTTCCTCGAAGTGCTCAACCTTGCATCGCGGGTTGCACCGACGGACTCTACGGTGCTCGTCCAGGGCGCAAGCGGAACAGGAAAGGAGCTGATCGCGAGCTTTCTCCACAACAACAGCCTGCGCAAGGAACAGCCGTTCATGGCCTTGAATTGCGCATCCATTCCTGAATCCCTCATCGAAAGCGAAGTGTTCGGACACGAGAAAGGCGCCTTCACCGACGCAATCGCCACGAAGCAAGGTCTCGTCGAAATCGCAAACGGCGGAACCCTTTTTCTCGATGAGATCGGCGAGATCAGCCTGATGATCCAACCGAAACTCCTGCGTTTCCTTCAAACAGGCGAGTACCGACGCGTCGGCGGAAACAAGAATATGAAGGCAGATGTGCGGATCATCTCCGCAACCAACAAAGATCTGCGCCAGGAAGTCGGGAGCGGCAGGTTTCGCGAGGATCTGTTGTACCGTATCAACGTGATCACCTTGCAGATTCCATCGCTCCGCGAACGTCGGGATGACATTCCGACTCTCGTAGACTATTTCCTCAGGAAGCGTTTTGTCGGGCGGGAGCCAAAGCAGATTGACCCCCGTGCGCTTGAAATTCTGATGAAGTATGACTGGCCGGGCAACGTCAGGGAATTGGAGAACGTCATCGAACGGGCGGCAATCCTCTCTCAGGAAAACATCATTCGCGTTGACGACCTTGCCCTTCCCATCGGCACACGATCGATCTTCGATTCCTACGCACCTGCCGCAGACGGCGATGGCCCCCGTCTTGGGGCGGCTGTTCCCATGGTCGAGATCGAAAAATCTCATATCAACGGCGTGCTGAAGACCGTCAGTTGGAACAAGAACATGGCCGCAAAGATTCTCGGCATCAGCCTCAAGACACTTTATACAAAAATCCAGCAGTACAACCTGTCCAAAGAGTGAATCGCAGCCGGTTGTGTCACATCCGGAAGAGCGACTTTGATCCAGAGCCGACCACGCCTGAAGGACTCCTCTCCCGTGAACCGAACACGATTCTTGCCAAAGGTCGACCATCATGACGCTCTATTTTCTTCGCCACGGTGATGCAGTTGAGAACTCCTCGCTTCAAGACCGCGATCGCCCCTTGAGCGAGCTCGGTCGGCAACAAGCTGCAATGGCGGGCCGGTACTTGCGAAACCTTCAACCAACCGTCGATCTCATCCTCTGCAGCCCCCTCCTGCGTACTCGACAAACGGCTGAGACTGTCCAAACCGAGGTCGGCAACGTATCGGTTTTCACTGCCGAGTCCCTCGTCTCTTCCGCGAATCCACTCGAATTGCTCAAGGATCTCGGCACCCGGAGTACCGAAGTTATCCTCCTCGTGGGTCACGAGCCCCATCTGAGCAAGACCATTTCCCTGCTCATCAGCGGGACCGAGCAGGCCCATATCGAGATGAGAAAGGGGACTTTGGCCTGCGCAATCGTCGAGAAGCCGATCGAGCGTGGACACGGCAAACTACAATGGCTGACATCCTCCGACCAGATGGCGCTCGTGAGTTGAATCGAGACTGACGGCAGAACGTCGTCAATTAAACGGCGAGCAGCTAAAAGGCCTTCGNNATGTGGTCGCGTCGAAAAGGAAATCAAAGGAGAAAATCATGGACCTGACTGCCGTCAGAATCGATAAACCCGAATCAACGAATTTCATCCTCGGGCAATCACACTTCATCAAGACGGTTGAAGATATCCACGAGGCCATCGTCCAGACGAATCCGCAGATGAAATTCGGGGTCGGCTTTTGTGAGTCATCAGGGCCGGCGCTCGTCCGGTGGACCGGAAACGACCCGGGGCTCATCGAGCTTGCCAGGAAGAACGCGCTCGCGCTTTCGTGCGGACACTCCTTCATCGTGTTCATGGAAAACGGTTTCCCCGTCAACATCTTGAATGCCCTGAAGAATATCCCCGAGGTGTGCACCATCTTTTGCGCGACGGCGAATCCTGTTGAAGTGATCGTTGCCGAAACGGAGGGCGGTCGGGGAATCTTAGGAGTCATCGACGGGATGAAAACGAAGGGGATTGAGACGGAAGCCGACATCAAGTGGCGGAAGGAGTTCCTCAGAAAGATCGGCTATAAGCTCTGACGAAAATGAGAAAGAACGAGAGACGCATCATTCGAGCACCGCGCGGAACGCAGCTCTCCTGCAAAGGCTGGCATCAAGAAGCCGCCCTGCGCATGCTTATGAATAACCTCGACCCGGAGGTCGCCGAAAGGCCTCAGGAGCTTATCGTCTACGGCGGAACCGGAAAGGCGGCCCGGAACTGGGAGTGCTTTGACGCCATCGTCTCGAGCCTGAAGGAGCTGGAGAACGACGAAACGCTGATCGTCCAATCCGGAAAGCCCGTGGGGATCTTCAAGACGCATTCGAACGCGCCCCGCGTCCTCATCAGCAACGCGATGCTTGTTCCAAAGTGGGCAACGTGGGACGAGTTCCGCCNNCAAATGACGGCAGGAAGCTGGATCTACATTGGAACCCAAGGAATCCTCCAGGGAACGTATGAGACGTTTGCCGCGTGCGGTGCCCGCCATTTCAAGGGATCACTTGCGGGCAAGTTCTTGTTGACTGCCGGACTTGGAGGGATGGGTGGCGCCCAACCGTTGGCCGCGACGATGAACGGCGCAGCCTGCCTCGTCGTGGAAATCGACCCTGAACGAATTCAGCGGAGGTTGCAGACACGGTATCTCGACACGATGACGGAAGAGCTCGATGACGCGCTGGTACAGATACGGGCCGCGAAGGAAAAGAAACTCCCGCTTTCGGTTGGACTTCTTGGGAATGCCGCAACGATCATTCCGCAAATCGCTGCCGGCAGATACCTCCCCGACGTCGTCACCGATCAAACATCAGCCCATGATACGCTGAACGGCTACGTCCCCGCAGCCATTCCTTATCACAAGGCCTTGGAGCTTCGCAAGAGGAATCCGAAGAAGTACATCGAGCTTGCGAAGGCTTCCATCGCCGAGCATGTGAAGGGGTTGCTGAAGCTTCAGAAGAGAGGTGCAGTGGTCTTTGATTATGGGAACAACATCCGCGGTGAGGCTGCCGCGAACGGGATGAAGCATGCGTTCGAGATCCCCGGATTCGTCCCCGAGTACATCCGTCCACTCTTCTGCGACGGCAAAGGGCCGTTCCGATGGGCCGCTCTTTCCGGAGATCCGGAGGATATCTACCGAACCGATCGCGCGGTGATGGAAACATTCCCCGAAAACAAACAACTCTGCAACTGGATCGAAAAAGCACAGGAGCAAGTCGCGTTTCAAGGGTTGCCCGCACGCATTTGCTGGCTGGGATACGGTGAGCGGGCAAAGATGGGAAAGATCTTCAACGATCTCGTGGCGGCGGGGGAGGTGAAAGCGCCCATCGTCATCGGGCGAGATCATCTCGACTGCGGCAGCGTCGCATCTCCAAATCGGGAGACGGAGAACATGAAAGATGGGAGTGATGCCATTGCCGACTGGCCGATACTGAATGCCCTTCTCAATGCAATCAGCGGCGCCAGTTGGGTGAGCGTTCATCACGGCGGTGGTGTAGGGATCGGCCTTTCCATTCATGCCGGGATGGTCGTTGTCTGCGACGGTACAACGGAAGCCGAATCGCGGCTCGAACGGGTCCTCACCTGCGACCCGGGAATGGGTATCGCCCGACACGCGGACGCAGGATATGAGCGCGCAATCAAGAATGCCAAGACGTGGCATGTAAAGCTTCCTTCAATCAGCGATCGATGAAAGCTGAATGACTGAGACAACTAAGATCCTCATCGTAGAGGACAACAAGATAAATCAGCGATTGCTCCAGAAGATGTTGCTGAACCTGGGTTATGGCTCGGAGGTTGCCGGTAACGGCCTGGAAGCAATCGCGGCTCTCGAACGGTCGCACTTCGATCTCGTCTTTATGGACATCAGTATGCCGGTGATGGATGGGCTGGAGGCAACCCGGCAGATTCTGGAACGATGGAAAGAGCATGAACGACCGACGATCATCGCCGTCACGGCGAATACGACTGATGAGGACAAGGAGAAGTGTTCTCAAGCTGGAATGAACGACTTTATCAGCAAACCTCTCCGGTTTGATGATCTGCAGCGAGCGCTGGAACGCTGGACGTCCAGGCAATCTCCGCCGCAACAAACCGCGCAGGAGACTTCCGACACCGCACCTGAATCGCCCCTCAATGATGTGATTGAAAGACTGCGGTTGCTTGCACAAGAAACCGACCCCGAATTCGTTCTTGATCTTATCGACACCTCGATGCCGTACCTTCAAAAGAGCTGCGACAGCCTGCTGCACGCAGCCGAACAGAGAGACGTCCACAAGATTCAATATGCCGCTCATTCCCTGAAGGGGAGCAGTCTGAATGTCGGCGCGAAAACATTCGGGGAGTTGTGCGGCAAGATTGAGCAACAGGCGAAAGCCGGAAACATCCAGGCGTTTGCCTCGCTCAAGGAGCACTTCCAAACCGAGTTCGCAGAGATGATCGGAGCTCTTACTTCTGCACGAGATAAGCTCGCAGCGCATAGAGCAATCTGACGAGCAAACAATATCAGGAAATCCGTTCGATCGGTCTCCCTTTTGGCGGGCAGGAAGCACAATGAGAGGAGAGGAATAACGTATGCGCTGGCTTGTATTTGGCACCGGAGGTGTNNTCGGGGGGGAAGCTCGCGAAAGCCGGCGAGGATGTCTGGTTCTTTGCACGCGGAAAACATCTTGCGGCCATGAAGAAACACGGGCTGCGGGTGAAGTCACCTGAAGGTAGCTTCAGGATTCGCCCCGGCAAGATGGCCGACAAGATTGCGAAGGTCGAGACCCCGGATGTTGTCCTCTTTTGTGTGAAGGCTTACGATACAGAGCGGGCCGCCGAGCAATTGTCTCCGATTCTCTCGAAGGATTCCATCGTCATCAGCCTGCAAAACGGCGTTGAGAACGAGGCGACGATCCAATCGACGATCCAAGCGGGAACAGTCTACGGGGGTGTGGCGTACATCTTCTCGAACATCACGGCTCCCGGGGTGATAACGGAATGGGGCGGCGCACGAAAAATCGTCTTCGGCCCCGTGGATGGAATCGTGGATGAACGGGCACGCGAGATCGTGCGCGTCATCTCGCGCGCAGGCATCGCTGTGAAACTCAGCGACGACATCCGCACCGACTTGTGGAAGAAATTCATCTTCATCGCCGCCGGGGGCGGATTCACCACGCTTACACGCCTTTCCCTCGCTGATGTCATACCTGTTCAAGAGAGCCGGGGAGTGCTGCTCGAAGCCATGAAGGAAGCCGAAGCGGTCGCGCGTGCTAAGGGGATCGACATTCCGCACGATTTCGTCGAGCAACAACTGGCCGCCCTTCAGAAACATCCGACGACGGCACGCACGTCGATGTACTACGACCTCGTTCGAGGCAAGCCCCTGGAGGTTGAAGCACTCTCTGGAGCAATAGTACGCTTTGGTCTCGAAACAGGGGTCTCCACACCCGTCAACCACACCATCTACGCAAGTCTCCTCCCTCACCACTTGATGCATGTGCAGAAACGGAAGACGCCAAAAAGACTTTGACCCCCAAGCCGATGCAGCCGGAGGAAGCAGCTTCAATGGTCGGGCTCTGTGAGAGCTGCAAGCATTCCTCGATCATCAGAAGCGAGAGGGAACGCTCTTTCTATTTGTGCCTCCGGTTCAAGACCGACCTCCGTTTCCCAAAATACCCACGACTTCCGGTCGTTACCTGCCCGGGTTTTGAACGGCGGGAGCTGGCGGAGGATCCGCACGCACCGGCTTGATTCTCGCGACACTTCTTCGTTTCTTGACTTTGCCGAACAAGTCCTTTCGACCTCTTCAACGCCTGCCCACGTGCGCGTGATAGACAACCAACGGTATACCGAGTTGCTTGCCCGGGAATCGGAGCATTGGGGAAACGTCCAACCCGATGCCGGGAACCCGCAAATCTGGCACGATGTCCGACTCTTCGAGATCTTCTTCTCCGCACGGTATCGCCACTTCGTCCAACGGATAGTCTCCTGCGGACCAAGCGTACTTGAACTCGGCTGCGGCGAAGGGAACCTCGCTCTCGAGCTGGCTCAACGTAATCTCCGCGTCGCTGCCGTCGACCTCAGCCCTGATCGCATCGAGCGCGCACGACGGAAAGCCCGGGAGCTTCCTCTTGATCATCCTCCCAGATTCGACGTTGGAGATCTTAACTCGCTCACTCTCCCGTCAGGTGAGTTCGACTGCATCATTGCACACGATGTACTCCACCACATCCTGAAAATCGACCGCCTGTGCGAGGAAGTAAAACGATCTCTGAAGAACGGGGGCACTTTTCTCGTGATGGACTATGTCGGGATGGGATTCATTCGGAAACTCCTCGCCGCATTGTTGTTTGCGGTTCTTCCGACCCACCAGACGTATCGGGACAAATGGAAATTGCGCCACAGACTGCCTGCGTTCATCGCAACCGAACGGAGGAAGCGCGAGGCCCTCGCGAACGGCCTGCAAAAGGCCCTTCATCACGAATCCCCGTTCGAGGAAATCTCACAATCCTCCATCGTTCGTGAAATCTCGAAACGATTCTCGATCGTTGAGTGCGCCACCTATTCTCCTTTCTTTTTCTACCTTGCACCAAAAGTCCGCTTGCCGGAGAGTGTTCGATACTCGGCAGCCAGACTTTTTTTTATATTGGATGAGATGCTTCTCCGCCTCCGACTTTCGAAAGGGGCCTACGTCTTCATCGAGGCACGCAAGCCGGATGTCGAAAGCGACCCCGGCATCTCCAACTAGAAAGCCAGTTGAGAACCCCCTCTTTTAAGAGCATCAGGGATCTGAAGTCGGGTTCTTACTGACGCGATGAAAGAAAGTGCGTCATAACGCATCCTCGATCGTTTTTCGAGGAGCAAAGCAAGCATAAGAGTGAGCACAAAGAAAAGAGACAGACCGTTTTGCGTCTGAGAGGCCATCAGCGTGAGATTAGCCAATGCAGCCGTCATCGCAAACTGAAACAGGACCTTGGAAGAACCGAAGTAGCGAGCATTGCGTGCACCGAAGCGCATGAGTCTGGCGATCCGGTGCTCAACTGCAACGCGTGCTCTGTAAATCGCGCGGAAGACGTCAGTTCTTTGAAAAGCCTTCGCCTCGTTGACAAGGCCCTCGTGCTCATGTACGAGCACCGAGCGGTAGCGCGTTGTCTCTTTCAGGCACTGACTCCGCAAAGTGCACGCGCCGCATTGTTTTGGTGAGAAGCGATACGTGCGATACACGAACGTTCGCCCTGTACGCTTCTTCTCCTTGCGTGGGGTAGACGTCCTCGTTACCTCTCCGGCAGGACAGCGGACCTCTGAGTGCTCAAGGGCGATGTGAAAGTCTTCCTTGGTGAAGCGTCCCGTGTGAGGGAACTGAGCCACGGGTGCAACAAGTGCGTATGGGATCTTCGCTTCCTGAGCATCAAGTCGTGCTTCAATCGTACCATATGCACCATCACCGATGACGTTTTCGACACTGAGCCCGGTCTTCTCGGCACTCTCCTCAATCAGTGCCTGGGCACCCTGGCTGTCTTGGACATTGGCTGGGATGACATCGACAGCGGTGATGATCTGACTCGACGGCTCAACAGCCAGAGCGCCCTTGTAGCCGTTGAAGCATTGGCTCACGCTCTTTCGGCCGTGACGCCCGCCTGCCGGACGGGCAGGCATCTCAGTGTCGTGCACACTGACGATGCGGTCTTGGGCGACACCTTCTATGATTTTAGGCGCACCAGTATTGGTCCGTTCTACATCCTGTGCGAGTAAGCGCCGCAAGAGTGTGCTGACCTTAACGATCTGGGCGGACTCGGGAGACTCTTGAGTCGAGTCCGTGAGTGCTTCCCGAGCAAGAAGGAGCGTCCGCTCACAGTCGGCGACCAAGCAGTCCAGGACACTTTGGCGCTCGTCGGGATTGTCCCAATCGATGGACTCAAAGCTACCCTTGAAGCTCTTGGCCATCACGTAGCGCTTGAGGTCATGGTGTGTGGCAAACTCCTCGGCACTCTCGTGAGCGAATGCACCAAGCGCACTGATCAGCAGGCGCAAGGCCTCAGCCAGCATGTTGTAGGTGTCTTCGACTGCGCCACGTCCAAAGATCGGCGTGGTATCCAGAGCGATCCGGATATTGCGCGATTTGAAAAATCCCTGGGTCCGTGCATGCTTCAGTGAGAGATCGAAGAAACGCTTTTGTTGTTTGTGCAGTATGAGCTTGTTTCGGAACTCGCACAACACGCTCTTGACAAATGGCACCTCCATCAGTTCGATGCCCAATGCCACTTTCCATGACAGGTCCAGTTTCGCCCTGCGCGCAGCTTCTTCGTCCG
>DMMN01000244.1 GCA_003453835.1 Bacteroidota bacterium
GGTCCTCGATTCCATGTGGCTCGTATCCGCGCTCTCGAGCGAAGCTCAAGAAGCTACCGGTCAGACAGCCAATGTCGAGCACCGACCCGGAGATCTTGACTTCTGCGATACGGTCCAGGTAGAACAAGAACCGCTCCCTGTCATCGTTCAGATAGTTCTTCTCGAATCGTGAATCGATGACTCTTCGGTTGATGTACTCGGTATCCATCTGAAAGCGTTTGAAGTACTCTCTCCAAAGATCGTACGTGAAGAAGGGAGTCACATACACGAAGTCGCAAGCTCTGCACTGCACGTATTGGTAGCCGTCTTCAGANNCAAAGAGGGTCGGTCTGAGTGGTGTTGCAGGCAGGGCATAGTCGCGGTAGTGCTTTGTCCAGAAACTCTTTTCTGTTTGCCTCCCAGATTCGATATTCCGTTTTCCAAATTTCTTGCTGCTGGTAATCCGGAGAGTACTTTGCACTCACTTCGTTCTTCTGGAAGAACAAACTCACGAGCGACCTGAGGATTCGTGATACGAATCGGGCCGCTCTGACAAAAGCAAGAAATAAGGACTTCTTTCTCATAGTTCGTATTCCTAAAAAGCTGTCTCCGAATTGAATCACGAAAGGGCTCCCTGTCCTCGAAATCACGCGGCCCTACTCAGCCTGTCCGACTAACGAATTGAAGATACCGTTCTTTTGCGATGTTAATCACGAGAGCAATATCCTCCCGCCTTGGAAGAAAGGTCTCGAGAAACCGGGCGTCCGAGAGGCGGAAGAAGATCGAAGCGATGATCGCGAGATTGAGGGCGTACGAAATGCTGGAGGCTAACGCCGCACCTGCCACCCCTAGCTTCGGGATCAAAATAACATTCGCACCCAGATTTGCGGCAAATGCAACGACAGCACCCATGGTGTTGTACCACGGCTTGCCGCACTGATACGATATGAACGGGGAAAGACTTCGAGCCAAGCTCCACGAAACGATGCCGGGGAGAAGAAGCCAAAGTGGAAGAATCGATGGCTGAAAGGCCTCTCCAAACATGATCGGCAGGAGGACGGGCGCGAGAGCGAAGATTGCGNNGGATGATGACCAGCACTGCAACAAGCCGAAGTGAGCGTTGCGTGATGACGATTGCTTCCGCTCTGGTTGCCGAGGTCACACGATAGAGCGAGGCGGTGACGACGACATAGTCGAGCAGCCAAACGAGCTCTGCAATCCGGACGGCGAGCGCATAATACCCGAGGTCTGAAGGTCCCAGCATTGAATTCACGATGAACTGATCCAATCGAAAATGAAGCGTATTGATGGCCAGGCCGGTATACAGCGCAACGCCGTAGACGAGAGATCGCTTCAATGCTTGGTCGTTGAAAACGATATGCAACGAAACCTTCGACCGTATGGCGAGCAAAGACAAACTACTCTTGATGAAAATGAGCGCGCAACTCAATGCCAGGAGCCAGTTCAACGAACTGCCGAAGCCGATTGCCAGCAAATAGGTGATGAGAGAGATGATGGAAGAGAGTCCGCTGAGCAGATACACTTTTTTTGTTTCGTCGCTGCCGTACATCAATCCGGACCAAAATGAGTAATACAGCGATGGAGCGGTCGCTGCAAGAGAGAGGAGGAAAAAAAATCCCGTCAATGCGGCGAACGGTGATCCCACGAAGGCATACAAACCTGTGCCGATTGCGAGAACCAAAGCTCCTATTCCTGCGCTCCAGACTACTGAGTTCGAATGCAGGGTCTGTAAGTCGATCGTCCCCTTTCCGGCGTAGTAGGTGTTCGCAGAGAGCAAACCGAGTTCGGTTACGGAGGTGACGACGACCGGTATGAGCAGAAAGAGATCGAGGATGCCTTTGTCGTGCGGACCAAGCGACCGGGCAAGAACAATCTGTGTCACCAATCCGGTCGCAACCGCAATCAACTGCCAGAAGAAGAGCGAGGGAAGAGTTCTGATGATTGGCTTAGGCATTTCCTTCATCCGCTGCCGTAGATTCTGCTGAGCATCTTGATCCTTCGCCGAGGTGAGCGCTTTGTGTGAGTGATTTCGATCAACTTTCGATGCTTACCTTGAGTCCATGGAAGTCGAAGGAGAAGTCGATGACGGTGAAACCCGCTTCGATGATTTTCTTTTCGGCGCTTTGTTTCTCCTTTTCTCCTTTGCAGCAAAACACAACGCAGCCGCCTCCGCCGGCGCCGCACGGCTTGCCGCCGAAAATATCATCGCGTACGATGCTGAACAGATCCTCCAACGTCCGGTTGCTTATCGAGTTGTCTATCACCTTGGTGCATTCAAACTGAGCCGTAAGGATCCTGCCGAAGGACGCAAAGTCTCCTCGCTCCAAGGCATCTTTCGATTCATAGGCCGAGTCTCTCATCCGGATCAAAGCATCGATGATGTCGCGGTGTCCCTTTGCGAAATTTCCCCAGACGTTTTCATGAATTCTAGAGGAAAGACGAGAGGCGCCCGTATAACACAAGAGGAGCGAGGACTCCAATTCCTTCACTCGTGCTGACGAAAGGCCGACCGGCGTCGAACGAATGCCCCCCTTCGTGAACTCGAAGACGTTAATGCCGCCAACGGCGGAGGCACATTGGTCCTGTTTGCCGCCGATGATGCCGAGCACCTTCTCAATCGTGAAGGCGTCCTCGGCAATCGTGAGCCGCTCTTNNCAATGGCCTTCCCTTGACAAGGCCGAGCCACAAGACATTCATGGAGGCCGAACTGCCCAGCCCGGCGCCCCAGGGGATGTCGGTTTGATAGCGTACAGTCATTCCGTCCTGACCATGTTTGTGAGAGCCGGTAAGGATCTCTCCCGAAACGTATTTGGCGATGGCGGCATTCAACGTCGCGCCTCCAAAGGTCTCGTAGAAATCCGGAACGTCCGTCCACGCTCCGGCAAAGTCGATGCGAACAGGTGACTCGGCGATGATTTTCATAGCTTGTTCCTCTGTGGGATCAAATTGCCCATATGTCGGTGAACCAATAAACGAAAAATGGTGCCACTATGTTATGGTGCGATAGAGATTCACGAGAGCCTGAGCGAGTTTCTCGCGGTCAAACCGCTCGACGGCCCGCGCTCGCGCCGCGGCCCCCAGCACTGCGCGCAACTTCTCATCCCTCAGCAGCAAAGAAACCTTCTCGGCAAGTTGAGCAGGATTATTTGGATCGACCAGGAATCCGGTCTCCCCGTCTACGATCACTTCCGGTACCCCGTTGATGTTCGATCCCACGGCAGGCTTTCCGCACGCCATCGCCTGAACCGTTGTAAGGCCGAGACACTCTATCGGTGTGCAACTTGGAAAAACGAACACATCGCATGCCGCAAAAAAGCCAGGGAGCTCTGATTCTTCCTTCGCGCCAAGGATGAGGAACGCCGAGCTTATTCCGAGCCGGTCTGCTCGCCGGGCAAGCTCGTCGGCCATGCCGAAATCGGGTCCTACAATCAAGAACACAGTGTTCGGGACAATGTTCAAAATATCCGGAGCGGCTTCCAGAAGCACCNNAATCCGCTTGCCGTCAAGCCGATACTGAGATCGAACGGCGGAGGAGTCGACCTGCGGGTGGTAGCGGCCGACGTCAATGCCGTAGTAGGTGACCTTCACGCTCTCCGGATCCATGCCGACATGCCGCACTTCGCGGCCACAATGTGTACTGCAGGAAAGGATGAGATCCGCTTGCTGAAGGACAAAACGGGCGAACGGTTTAAACGCATCACCAAGATCGTCATGATGCTCGATCTCTGAACGATGGGGGACGACTTCGCCGAAGATCGTTTGCACAAACTTCTTCCCGTACTTCCCGGCGAGATGCGACGCAACAAATCCCTGCGCCCAGGGATAGTCATACGCGTGGATGATGTCGATGGGGTGTTGTCGCAGTACGCGCTCACTCGCGTCGATCCAACTGACAATCGACTTCAGCGCCTTCAACAGCGTGAGGGAGTCGACACCAGATTTCTTTTTTGCCCTCAGCCAAAGAGGTACGCGCCTCATGATCTGCCAGGTCTTCTTGAGTCGGGATTCTCCGCCGTAGTGAATGTGAACTCCCGCGTCTTCAAACCGTTGATAGGTCTTCGGATCGTCGGGTCTTCGGTCGATGACGGTATGGACATCAAATCCGTGCGCGGCCAGGAACGGAAGCGTATGAGCCAAATAGGTTGCCACTCCTCCGTAGGGGGGAGGAAGCGGGCCATTGACGACGAGCAAACCCGTTTTTCGATCAGTCATTGGTTCAAGTTCTGGAGCGAGTTCAGAATTCTGTCGACGTTTGAAGCCCACGCGTGATTCTTCACGACGTCCGTCCGTGCCTGGGCACCAATGTGCTTCCGCAAGCCGGGATCGTCGGCGAGTTTCGTGATTAATTGGGAAAGCTGGGTAGCATCGCCTGGTACCATGTGCAAGCCGTTCACACCATCGACGATAATCTCTTCGATCTGTTCAAGCTTGCCGGCAATGATTGCCTTGCCCATCGCCATGTATTCAAAGAGTTTCGTCGGCGATCCGAAGAACTTTGTCCCGTCCTCGAATCCAAGGTGCGGCGAGACAAGGATATCACACGCTGCGAGGTATTGTGGCGCTTCGTGATGCGGCACCAATCCCGTGAAAACAAAGAGCTGCTGCAGGTTCAGGTCAACAGCCCGCTTCTGGAGCTTCGTTCGTAGATCCCCTTCACCGATCAGGAGATACCGCAACCGGTCATCGTTCTCTGCCGACAGCTCGGCAGCGTCGAACAATGTCTCCACGCCGTGCCAGCGGGTGAATGTTCCAATAAAACCAACGACGACCTTCCCCTGTAAGTTATAACGATCTCGGATGGCGGCGCCGTCAATATCGGGATGAAATTCCCCGGGGTCAACACCGTTTGGATTGAGAAGGAATCGATCGTCGGGGATGTTGTACGGAGCGAGTTGGTCGCGCACCCCGCGTGAGATGACGGCAATCCGGTCAGCATTCTGCAACGCCTTGGCCTCGCATCGTACGGCGAGGTTCTCGAAGACCAATCGACTCCAATGTTTCTTGATCCACACTTCGGAATCGTTTGCCTCAAGGACGAGCGGAATCCCGAAGCGACGCGCGACCGCTCCTCCCGCAAAATTCAGAATCGAATGCCGCTGATAGACGAGCACTGGCTTGTAGCGACGAATGATCGGATCAAGCTCGCGTATCATCTTCCGGTTATAGTGAAGAAACTGAAACTCGTCGAGGAAATCGAGAAACGTCGGGGCTAAGATCTGCACCTGCGTTACCGCCGGCAGCAGGGCTTCCTGGCGGGCATCCCCGACGTAGACCACGTTGTAGCCTGCTCGTAGAAATGCATGAACCATCCCTTTTACATGGCTTACCGATCCACCGGCTCGAAGAGTGCCCGCAAGATCGGTCCGCAGGAAGAGTACCGTCTTGCCTGTACGATCTTTGTCCAAAGAAGGTCTCACATCCCTTTGAGAAGAGACGGGGCGTCGGATGATCGTATGGACATACGTCCAGGTGACGAGAGCGCCTCCCATCAGCATGCCGGTCAGAAGACGAGGGAGGATGTCGAGCAGCATGGAGCGGGGCTCAATTCCCCAGTACATTCCATCCTCGAGGCGCATGGCGCGCTGCTTTGCGCGAGAGAGTATGAGAAGAAGTTGTACCGATGAAAGACTTCTGCGAACGGCAGAGGAGTGGAGTGATGCAATCACGAGGTCGTAACGCTGTCGCCTAATTGTTTGCAGAAGCTTTCGAGTCGAGAGGCCGGCGAGGTCTTGTTTTCGGAATGTGGTGATCGAAGCATGAGGAAGCGCGTTCTGCACATACGGCACGAGTTCCTGATCTTCAAATGGAAGTGCGAGAACGGTTCGTACTCTTTGAGGGTCGAGCCAGGGAAATGTATTTGAATCGTTCATTTCGGGAGTGGGCGGACTCAGGAACGTAGCCGCCGCCTACAGGACTTTTCCTTCGATCCAGTGGTCGTACCAGAGCGTGAGATTCAGAAGCGACCAAAGTTGCATCCCCTCGTCACGTCTCCCCTGTCTGTGATTCTCAAGGGAGCGCTTGATGAAGTCGGGTCGGAAATGATGACGTTGCACGAGGCTGGAATTCAACAGCCGGTCTTCCATGAATCCTGACCACTCCGAGCGGAGCCATTCGCTCACGGGCGCGGCGAAGCCCTGCTTCTTTCGATAGATGATGTTGTTTGGGATGATCCCCTCCACCGCCTTCTTCAGAATGTATTTCGGCTCCCCGTTCTTGATCTTGAAGCTCGTCGGGATTGTCATCGAGTACTCGACGATGCGATGATCAAGGAACGGGACGCGGGCTTCCACAGACGTTGCCATCGACACCTTGTCGACGCGCATCAGCAGGAGCTCGGGCAAGCGGTTTTTGAATTCGAGATAGATCATCCGCTTGAGATAGTCTGCACGGGGATCACGCCGGAGTAGTTCCTCGTGCCATCGCTTGGCGAGCTCTTGAGCATGATGAGAACCATCGCTCCCGCGGTCATTCAACAAGAACTTCTTGTGGGTCTCCGTGAGGATGTTCACTCCCCCCCAGAAGAGCTCGTCTCCCTCCGTAGCTTTTCGAATGTAATCGAGCTGAAGATACTTGTGTTGCCGCTCCAGCAGAGCCGCCGCGATTCTGAACACGGCCGACTTCAAGAAGGCGGGGAGGGCTTGATAAGGTTTCCACAACCGCCTGTAGAGTTGAAGCTCCCTCAGGTACGATGCATAACCGGAGAACTGCTCATCGCTCCCCTCACCCACCTGGACAACAATCGTTCCGTTGTCCCGGGCCAGTTTCGAGACGAAGTAAAGCGGAATGCAGACCGGATCCGCAAGCGGCTCGTCTTGATGGTGGATCAGCTTGGGCAGGAAGTCGAATGCCATCTGCTGATCGACGAGTACTTCGTGGTGATTGGTCTTGAACTCGCGGGCGATTTGCCGGGCGTAGTCAAGCTCGTTGTACTTTTCGAGATGTCGAAAGCCCACCGAAAACGTGTCGACGGGACGATCCATTAATTCGGCCATGAGAGCGACATTCGTGCTCGAATCGATCCCGCCGCTCAGGAACACACCGAACGGGACGTCGCTCATCATCCGATCTCGGATCGATTGCTTCAGCATGGAGCGGATCGTGCCGGTGCATTCCTCCTCCNNATCGAAGGCTGTCTCCCCTTTGGGACGGGATCCCAGTACTGTTCTTTTCGGATGTCGCCATCAAGACCTATCACCATGAAATGTCCGGGCTCCAGCTTGTAGATGTTCTTGAACATGGTGATGGGGGCGGGAGTGATGAGAAACGTGAGGTATGCGTCGAGACCCTCATCGTTCATCTCGCGGGAGACCGCCGGGTGCTGAAGGATCGCCTTGATTTCGGATCCGAAAATGAAGTTGCCGCCGGTAAACGTATAGTAGAGTGGCTTAATACCGATTCGGTCGCGAGCGACGACTAGCCGTCGCTCCTTCTCATCCCAGATCGCCACCGCGAACATCCCAAGCAACTTGTGAACGAACTCCAAACCGTATTTCTGATACGCGTTCAGGATGCTCTCGGTGTCCGAACGTGATCGGTAACGATATCCATCGGCTTCAAACTCCTTGCGTAAGACCAGGTGGTTGTAGATTTCGCCATTGAAGATGATGGCAAGCGAGCCATCCTGGGAGAACATGGGTTGATGACCGGCGGGGGAGAGATCGACGATGGCGAGACGGCGGAAACCGAAGCCGACNNTAGATGCCGCAAATGCCGCACATTGTGTCGAATGAGAGAGATTGATTGATCGGCCGGCTATCTGCTCTCTGAAGTCAGATGAAAAGACGACTTGCAGAGGAGAGGGGGGAGCAGGGAAGTAACGGAGAACAAGACCCACCACTCTCAACTCCAAACTTTTAACGTAACTGCTCAGCCCACGAAAGACCCCGACCG
>DMMN01000160.1 GCA_003453835.1 Bacteroidota bacterium
CGCAGCAACGCAATGCCGCATAACTAAGCGCTTGTAGCATTGCGTGATTAGGGTCTTGGTTGAATTGCGTGATGCATGGCAAATAAGGCTGAAGGCCGTATGCGTTATTCGTCCGAAGGTCGCTCTTCGTCCCGGAACATCTGATCAATCGGACTCCGGATCTGCCTTACTTGTTTCTGTGTCACATGAAGATATATTTCCGTCGTCTTCAAACTGCTGTGCCCCAACAGCTCCTGAATATACCTTATGTCCACCCCCGCCTCGAGCAAATGTGTCGCAAAAGCGTGACGGAGCGAGTGAAACGATGCGCTCTTGCTGATGCCCGCAGCGCGAAGGGCGGTTTCAAATATGGCCTCAGCACTTCTCTCACTTAAATGTTCCCCCGCACGCTGCCCCGGGAATAACCATTTTCCTTTTCCATGCATACGCCAGTAGTTCTGCAGTACCTCCAGGGTGGCTTCCCCTAACAGCGTGTATCGATCCTTCGCCCCTTTACCCCCCCTTACAAAGATCAGCCTCCGCTCGCTGTCAATCTCTCCATCCTTCAATCGCACAACTTCTCCCACCCGCAACCCCCCGGAATAACCAACCATGAGGATCGCTTTGTGTTTCAGGTTCTCTTTTGCGTCGAAAATCCTCTTCAGTTCATCCTGACTTAGTACGACGGGGAGCTGCTTCGGCCGATGTGGGCGCGGGATGTCGCGCAGTGTCCACGGTCGCTTATACAACTCAACATACAGAAACCGAATCGCATTGAATACCTGGTTCACTGTCGAGGAAGCAAGCTTCTTCTTCTCAAGCAAGAAAAGTAAATAGGTGCGGATGTCCTCAACATCCAATTCCCGCGGATGGCGGGGCGAAAAATACCTAACAAACGATCTTACACAACTCTGATAGGACTTGATGGTCTTTTGACTGAGTCCTCTCAGCCGCATCTCCCTGCGGAATGTCTCGAATAATCCCGGTGGACGTGTTCCTCTTTCCATTGGTTCCTCCTGATTTGAAAGAAAGGCCTTCAATAGAAGAAACGAAAAGAGGTAACAGATTCACACGCATGTCTTTTCGCGTGCGAACCTTTGCCGTAAGGCGGTCTTATCCATTTGAGATAACACTAAGAAGGGGACCGGAAATTCGATCCAGCCGTTCGTGCGAACGCGGATCGAAACCTATCGCTGGAGAGGTCGCGTGGGTGGGCGGTGCGTTTTCGCAAGCGACGACCGCACGCAACACCTGGCGCCATGATCAGTCGGGGTCGAGTCCCATACGCGAAGCCCGTCTCCCGATGCTTCGGTCAACCCCGCCGATGAGCAGGCGCTCCACCTCCAAACGAGGCGGTAGGATGATGTGGGTCTAAACGGTTGAGGTTGAAAACTTGCGACAAGTGTACAAAATGCGCTTCTGAGATGCAAGTGCCGGAAATGAAAACGCAAAACAGAAAAGGGATCACCGCTGTCCTAAATATTTCCAAAACCGTACTGGAAAGTTTGTTCTTTGATCGTTCCAGGCGGGTCTTTCGCCTCGCTCAAGAACAGCCCCCCGTTGCTGCCCCAAGCCGAGGGCCACAGTCGGGATATTCCCGACAATCTGGAAAGTGCCTGTCAGGGGGTGTGTGCTTTTGACCACGATAGCTTGTCACACCAGGGCCTTACACGTGAGCACCAGTCCGAAATCTTAGCAGGCTGTTGAAAAAGGCGTTNNGTTTCAGCATAAAGGAGTTCTGTGATCGTTTTTAGCGTTCGTGTAATTCGTGTGTTTAGTGGGCCTTAGGTCAAGGTGAGTAGTTACGTTCTTATTTGGACAGGAATGATCTCAAGCGGTGAATTTCCTTCGTAAAGATTCGCGCGGATTCGTGGGCCAGAAACGCTGTGCAGTTACGAAGGACAGGCAACCGCACCAGGGCTGACGTCTCCCTTCGGCCTCAAAAAACCGAAGAATCCCTGCTCACCCGGCTGGAACCGATCCGCTATCGGGCGGAAAGGAACTTCTTCACAGGTTTTCCCGCCTGCTACCAAGTCTTCTTTATCGGATGGGCTTCGGTGTTGAAGATCGTCTTCCTGAAATCGAGGGTCTCGGGGGGTGCAAAGAGGAGGTACAGATACTTGAGCGTTTCCGCGAGAAAGTAGCTTTCCATCCGGTCGGATTTCTCCTTCGTCGCTACGTTTCTGAGCTCCGCGTAGCCGGCCTCCACCCGGCAGTGCTTCTTCAGACCGTCCAGAAAAGTTTTTCCCATCTCCAGATAACGAGCGTCGTCCGTGTACCGATAAAGATAGTACGCCGACTCCATGATTTCCGGATTAAGAAAATACCGCGGGGAGACCGTATCCATCTTGGAGTAGTCGAATTGATCAGGCTCAATCCCATACTTGTTCCACATCTTGAAGCACGACTCTTGAAGCCTCGCTGCGCGTGGCACGTCACCCGCAAGCGCCAGAACCGCAGGGAAGAACGCGTCGAGCGCGCCAAACCACGCCTTCGTCCGCTTTCCGGTTTGCATGTCGGCGTGACCAAACCAAAGTCCGGTGGATGTTTCGTCGGCAAGGAATTTGTCGATCGCCACGCGGCTCGAGTCCCACATCTTCTTGAAGTCTTTGTCGTCAAACAGGATCGCACACTTCAGCAGATACTCGTAGTACGAGTCGATGCACGCGCTGAGATGACTGTCCCGATCGAGCCACTCGCCGGTGTTCGCGTCAATCCACGTTCCGACTAACCCGATCGACGTGCGTCGGTTGTAGATCTGCATCACCGCGTTCTTGGCGACCTCATAGTACTCCCGCTTACCGGTCAACTTGCTCAACGTCCCGAACTCCACAAGGAGCGTTCCGACTTCAGCCGGATTCGTCCGCGGATTTCGTACGGCCCCGGTTTTCAAGTTCACTTCAACGTACGGAATGCCTGTCGGTGACTTGAACACCGGTAAAAGACGCGTCCCAAGATCGTCGGCGAGCTTCAGGAGCCGCTCATCGCCGGTCAGTTGGTAGGATGATAACAATCCGCCTAAGAGTCGAATCGTGATCTCGAAATTCTTCACATAGATGTCGTGATCAAATGAGAGATGCGTTGCGATGAACTCCCTCGTCGAGTCGGCTTCTTCCTTCAATCCCATTAACACGATCGTATCGAGCGCGTCGAGCGCCGTCATGTAGAGCGATACGCGGTACCAGTCGTAGTGAGTCTTGCTCAGCGGCTTCAATCCATCGTGCCCCCACGCGTATCTCTTGTAGGAGCTCCAGGCGTGGAGGAACTCAACTCGGACTTCCGCTGCGAGCGCGGCTTTATCTATCGAAGTGCCTTGCCGAGGTTGCGCGGATGTTGACGCAAGAGTGAGGAGGAGAAGCAAGAAGATGAGGATCGTATTGTTCATCGTCACAACTCAAGTATGTGGGGGAGATAAGTCGTAACTATCGGTTTGACAACGGTTGAGGCTCGAAGGGAAAGATGAAACACGAATTCTTCTTTCTGTCTGATTTGGAAGCCAACATCCGATCGACCTTTGGAACCCTCTTTCCTTCGACATCGTCGCGCTCTCAAGCAGGCTTTTGAAAAAGGCGTATATAGTCACGAGCTTTAGCTCGTGGAAACG
>DMMN01000080.1 GCA_003453835.1 Bacteroidota bacterium
CCGCCGTAACGATAATCCCGTCATAAGGTGCAAATCCCGACCATCCGACCGTTCCATCCCCACTGCGTGAAGCGATGCGATAGCCGAATCGCTCAAACAATTTGCGCGCTGCGAGCAGCAACTCCATATGGCGCTCGATCGTGAACACCCTGCAGCCCATTTCAGCTAGGATGGCGGCTTGATAGCCCGACCCCGTGCCAATCTCCAGGACCTTCCAACCGCCGGAGGGCGATAATTCCTGANNACTTCGCTATCGGAAGCGCCGTGTCCTCGTATGAGCGGGAGACAAACGGCTCGGACACGAACAAGTGGCGCTCCGCAGTTTGCATGGCGAGCAGAACTCTTTCATCTGTAATTCCTCGTTCCCTCAACAGCTCGATCATCTCACGGCGTTCTTCTTCAAATCGACTCATTAAAACTCCTGAAGTAGGACCTTCAAAAACCGTTTGGTCGTCGCCCAATGTGTCATGTGGCTCGGCTCGTTCGCGTAAACCGTCTCGATGGGAACAAACACAATCCTCAATCCCTTCCTGGCGGCTTTGATCAGCATTTCGGTTTCGGCTTCGTAACCGTCCGACTCGATCTGAACTGCCTCCAGCACTTCCCTCCCCAGCAGCCGGAATCCCGATTGACTATCTACAATATCGCAGCTTGTTCGCGCGGAAACAAGCCCCGATGTGACGACATTTGATAGTCTCCTATGGAAGGGCATCGCCGTTCCGCGCCGTGCCCGTGCTCCGATGATCAGGTTGGCGCCCGTCCGCGTCCTCGCCTCCAGGAACTTTGGCACTTCCTCTGGTATGTGCTGGAGATCCGCATCCAGAGTGACGACGGATTCGAACTCTGATCGACGCAACACAAACTCAAACGCGGTGCGGAGGGCAGCCCCTTTTCCGCGATTGCGTACGTGCCGAAGCACTCTGGCACCCTCGCGCTCGGCGACGGCGGCCGTTGCATCTCCCGATCCGTCGTCCACGAGAACTACCTCCGTGTCGCTGACACATCCGTTGACGCGTCTGATCAAATCAGTGAGAGTTCCGGCAGCGTTGAAGGCGGGTATGACGATTGCAGTCATGTCTTTCTACGAGTGGCTCTTCAAGGCATCGGCAACGACGGCAACGCGCTTCATCTCTTTCACGTCATGAACCCGCACCACATTCGCCCCATTCAGGATACATGCAGTGACAGCCGCCGCCGTTCCTTCCAACCGCTGGTCCACGGGGAGATCGAGCAATTTCCCGATGAACGACTTTCGCGAAGGGCCGGCCAAGAGAGGGTAGCCAAGCTGTTTCAACTCCTTCAAGCGTCTCATCAGCTCAAGATTATGTTCCAGCGTCTTTCCAAAACCGATTCCCGGATCGACGAGTACCTGACCGATCCCTGCATCTCTTGCTTTCCCTGCATTCTGCAGAAGGTGGGCAGCGACCTCCGCCACGACATCGACATATTCCGGGTTCTCTTGCATCGTCTTCGGAGTTCCTTTGATGTGCATGATGACTACTGAAGCGTGATACCGGGCCGCCACATGCTTCATTTCGTCATCGAAGGTCAGGCCGCTGATATCATTGACGACGACGGCACCTGCAGCGAGCGCCGCCTCGGCCACTTTCGATTTGTACGTGTCGATCGAAATCGGGATCGCCGTCATTCCCGAGAGCTGCCGGATGACCGGAACCACTCTTCGGATCTCTTCTTCGAGCGGAACCGGGTCGGAACCGGGCCGTGTCGACTCGCCCCCGACGTCGATGAAATCCGCGCCTTCATCGATCATTTGGAGCGCTCGACGCATCGCCCGGTCAACGTCGTTAAATGATCCGCCATCGGAGAACGAGTCGGGTGTGACATTCAGAACCCCCATGATGTGGGTACGAGTCGACAGGCTGTAGATCGTCGGACCGAATTGGAATTCGAACGAACGATCGAGTCTCTCATGGAGTGTCGAGGTCTTTTCTGGCATCAACTTCATGTGGGTCTAAGACTGAAGCAGCAGTTGGATCGCTCGTGAGGGCGGATACAATGTCCGATGAATGGGACGTAGGGGGTCTAAGGCTCACTGCAGGAATGGTAGAAACCACACACCGGGCAAATCAGCCTGCACTTGCGGCTTTCTAGAACCGTACCGCAATTCACGCAATACTGCCAGTAGTGAAAAGTCCGGACCGTACGGCTCTCATGTTCTGGCTCATGTCGATTCGGCGGATGCTCTTCGTCTTGCATAGGCAAAAGTACTCAAGATGGCCTCCGATGTCAAGCCACGATTCCGCGTCCAGCGGATTCGCCTACCACGCCAGGCGAAGCAGAGCAATGCCGACCGCCTTCGCGGCCCACACCATGTTGAAGGGCTCCTTCTCTGTCGTGAGCTCGGGAATGTCAAGGGAGGAATGGTAGTAGTGCGAATAGTCAATCACGACTGAATCAGGGTGGCCCTTCCACGCTTTCGAAGTCCAACCTTCTGTCTGTCCTATCGTCTTGAGTTCGTTCCAGGCTCCCGTGAATATGGTGACAGATGGAATCTTGACTACCGGCACGTTCAATTGGCGTAGTCCGTGAGGAAGGAAGACGTACGAGTCCGTTCCCCCCTGGGATGGATTCGTTGTCGCTTCCGCCCAGAATCCCCTCATGCCGACATAGTCCTCTCCAACGCGTTGAAGTACTCTCAGGAGCTTCTCATTGTGCTCAACATCGTTCGATTCAAAGTAGAGGCAGTTTCGCTCCGCGCCTGTTCCGATCTCGTCAAAATTCAATACGCCAAGGATCAACGGCAATTCGTTTTCGTGCCTCTTGATATACTGCTGGGTCGAGTAGATCTCACTCCCCCAGACAATGAAGCGAATCGACTTCTTTGGTTTTGCGACGATCTTCGAGTTCACCATTCCATTCATTGCTCGTGCAAGCTCGAGTATGCCGGAGACGCCCGAGGCATTGTCGTCGGCTCCCGGCCCCCCGGAATCTGAATCTCCATGAGCACAGACGATGAAGTACGCTTTGTCCGCACCTTCAAGTGTAGCAACAACAGTCTTGGGTCGACCTTGAGCGATGACGGTCTGTGTGGAGAAGGAGACAACCACAGGCACGCTGTCGGCTAAGGCTTGCTTCAACCGAATCCCGTTGTTATATGAGAGATTAAACAGGGGCAAAGGATTGTCGTCGGAGGTTTTGAGATCCCCGATCAGAGCCCAATCCGAATACGCATTCGGAAGCTTCGGAGAGATGGCGAGAATCGCCACGGCTCCCGCGTCTGCCAGTTTTTGATACAGCCTCGTCGAAATCGACCAGTTCAACAGAACCGCCTTGCCCCGGAGTTCCTCCTCCTCCAACTCGCTCTCATCACCTAGAGTTGTTAGGGACGCCCGAGACGGCGGGACGGAGGGAGAGAAGCCGCCGAGCCATTCATTCCTAATCAACTTTCTAAGAGATTTTGGCTCATCGATTCGAACGGACCATTTCTTGTTCGTGAAGGTCAGACGTTCGGGATCTTCCATCACCTCTACCGTCAAACCGGCCTCCTTAAATTTCTTTGCGACATATGTGGCCGCACGATCGCCGGACTTCGTGCCACCCATCCGAGCACCAATCTTGGCCAGGTCCCTCACGGTGGAGAGCAATCGCCATTGCGAAATCTTTCCGGCGTACTTGCTTTCGAGTGCTGACTGAGGGAATGTCGTCTGCACGCTGAGGCAGAGCCCAAGCAAGACGATTGCGGGAAGCGTCTGAAGGAGGGGGCGATATGTTGGAGCAACTTGAGACAACGCCGATGGGTCAGTTGGCTACGACGGTGCTGATGTTAGCAAATAGTTGATCAAGGAGCAACTGTCAGCGTAATACAAAAGAAGGTCGGATGAGGAATCCGACCTTCTTACGGGAAGTGAAAGAAGAACAAGGCGTCACACTCTCAGACATACTTCTTGAAGCGATCGTTGATTCTGCCCCAATGAAGGTTCGCGAGGAAATTGTCGATGTACTTTGCGCGCGCCGGACCGTCCTTATGATAATATGCGTGCTCAAACACATCACACGAGATGAGCGGAACTCCTCCCCAGATGGCTCCATACTGGTGCTCATCTACGGTGACGTTGAGCAGACGGCCGGAGTACAGTCGATCGAAGACGAGCAGTCCCCAACCGCTGAGTTTTGCCGAGACGGCGCCCGCCTTGAAATCCGTCTTCCACGCATCGAACGTACCGAACTCCTTCTCGATGGCCGCTTTCACATCCGGCCCCTTGCTCGGATCTCCGTCGCCTCCCAGCACTTCCCAATAGATGTCGTGCAACAAGGCGCCCGCGTGGTTCCATGTAAATCTCCGTTTGAGTTCGCCGACAACGCTGTAGTTCCCATTTGCCGTTGTGCGGTCTGCCCCTTCTAGCGCTTTTTCGATATTGTTCAGTGCGGTGACGTACCCCTTGTGGTGTGTGTTGTAGTGCCAATCGGTTGTCTCCGTGCTGACCACGTTCGTGAGAAGCTTGCGCGCTTCTTCATCCGAGTATGGTCGAGGGTTGAATCTCCATTCGTATGCCATATGATTCTCCTTGTGATGAGGGTTATCGATGTGTATCAGTGAATGTGGTTGTCTGACCGAAATCGATGCACA
>DMMN01000004.1 GCA_003453835.1 Bacteroidota bacterium
TCGAAATGACAATGACACTTTTTGAACAGCCTCAAACGATTGCACGAAACGAATGAGGGTTTTAACCCATAGTTCTGCGCGATTTGGGGCTAAAGCCCGATAAGATCTCGTCAATGATGTCGACAATCTGCTTAACAATTTTTCAACATTCGTGTTACAAACCACGCCGTCCCATTCGCCCACCATGAATGATCTACTTTCTGTGGCGGACGGGATGGAACGAGTACAATTATTCATTTTCATAAAACGAGTATCGTGGTTTCTGCTGTTAACTGCCGTTGCCAAAGCCTATGTTCGCTCATAAACATTGAGAAAATCATCTCTCGAAATGCCAATTTGGGTACAAATTGTTCTTAAAGTGGAAGATTTGATTGTCAGATGATTTGGCATTGTCAAAGGAGTCTTGGTTCCATCCGGATTTAGACGAATCATTGAAATATGTTCGCGCCCCTCACAATAGTAAAACCAAGTAACTCGAAAGTTCTAATAACGCGTCGTTTCGGAGCGTCAGCCGGAAATTTTGCCATCACTGGGCGATTCCTGTTTCAGCTACGAATGCTTCAAGAATCGGTGGATCGACATCGAGGACTTCCTTCCCAAAACTATTGATGTGGAATTTAATCGCAGACTGCACGTCTTGAAGGGCTTGTTCATAACTATCTCCTTCACCAACAACAACACCCCTGAGCCCTAAGGGATAGGCTACATAACCGTCAGGATACTTCTCGACTATAATTTTGAATTGTTTCATTGAGCAAACTCCTAGAATTTTGATTAGTCTTGAACGTTTAGGATTTTATCCGTGCTTGAAACAAAAGAAACTATGTGCTCGCGTGCGACGCTCAAAAGCACGGACAAAATTCGGTTGAACGAAGCCGCAAACGCACTGCAGTTGTATATCATCGTCACTTACATATGGGTATTCAATTGTCGGCATAGATCGGAAGAATGGTTCTTGCCGTATCCTGTTCCGACAAGAGGAAGTTAGTTTGGACTCATCTGTACGACCATCACATATCGGAATGATAATTTGCCATGCCCTTTGAGCTCACAAGGGGACACCTCTCCCTTGCCCCCGGTTGTGTGTACTGTCTCTTATGACAACTTGGACACACCAGAACATCGATGCCGGTAAGTTCAAATCCCCTTGCTACCGAAAGGCAATACTTGATGGTCTTGGCGCTGACATTCCTCAGTTGCATTGCCATCACCATTTGTTCTCATATCTCGCTCATGAGAACCTCCTTTGAGTTTGTGTGTAATCTGTGAACTCTCCCTCAAAGGTGCCTCATCCATTCCACGTAGGCAACATCCTCCCGGCCAAAGCTCGATCAGTCTCTTAATTTTCAAAGAACATTACAGTCGATCAATGATACCTCATTATACTACATCTGCTGCCGCAAAGCGTCTTAGTTCAACTGCTATTTTGGCCTGCAATATTCGCTAAGATAACTCCTCCTGCCTCTAAAACCGCCAAATATCATAATAATTGGCGGTTGAAAACGCAAGATATGAACCGGCCTTGATTGCTGAAGCACATGCCGGTTAGAACATACCAGGGTTGCTCTTGATCCATACGAACGAAACGAACCGCGCGCGCTCCCCGCTTCCTGAACAGGGCTAACTTCCCCCCGATTGATAGGATCGACTAACCTGTCGATTTACTTCTTCGTATTCACCACCAGAGCGTCAACCAGCAATCACTTCAATACTTCTATCCACGTGATCTTCTTCCCGCCGAACTTCCTCATATCGACTTCTACGCCGGTCGCGGCATCCAAGGTCCTCTTCCCCTTATACTGCACAAGTCCGATTACCCCTTCCGGCCCCAGGATCAGGCCGTACAGACCCTCGAGTGATTCAAACTCGCCGGCGCTTCCGAGGACAATTCTGCTCTTTCTGACGAGACTATCCAGCCGGCTTCTGACAGCCTCGAAACTATTGCCAACGTCAAGGACCAGTCGCAACTCCAAAGGAAGTGAAATGGTCGGCTTCGCGCGATCGGCAACAGGGAGGATGATAGAGATCTTGTTTGGCAATGCCGCAGCTTGCATCAGCGAATCAGCGGCACGCGTCAACTCATCCATCTCATCGGCATAGCGGTACTCGATAGCGAGGATCACCTCCCGCTCGCGGCTTTCTTCCTTTGAATAGAAGAAGGTCATTCTGGTCTTGCCATCTTTGACGTCGGCTTCCGTCTGGCCCATCGCGTCGTAGTACTCGTAATGAAGCGCAGCGACCGGTCGATTGTCGAGAGTGACTTTGTACTCCCAGACAATCGCTTCATCATCGATTGCCCTTTCGGGTTTGAATGTCAATCCTCTGAACAGCCTCTCGAAAATGTTTCTGATCCCCATTTCGAGGTTCTTGAAGTGAAGAGCGGATCCCTCATCGAGACGCATCGAGAATCCCAGCGTGTCCGGGTAGAGTCTCCCGAGCAAGAGCGCTCTGTAGAGGTTCTTGAGAGCCGAGCTGAGGTGAAGAGACTCCTGCAACTCGCGTTCCGCGATTGCTATCAGCTCGAGAATTCTGCTCCGCCGCAATTCAAACATCCGCTTCACCGCGCTCTTCGGCAGATATTTGACGACCCGATAGAATCCCTGGGGAGTTGTTATCATTCTCTCTTTCACGTCCTTGAGTTCCGTGATTGATCGAGTGACCACTCTCGACACGGTGGTTTGGTCGAGTCGGGCGTTCGTTTCTGCCGTACGATTCTCAAACGACGACGAAATCAGAACCTGGATCTCCTGTGACAGCGCATTCAGTGCAGAGGATCGAGCGTTGTCGAGGTTCCGCTCGACTCCTACGCCTATGTAGTACAAAGAATCGGGCAAGCCCTCCTCCTGGGCTTCGAGAGGAGCAATGCCGGTTGAGTGAACGACAAGCGCAATCAGCCAAAGCCAATGCGTGCGGGACATGTGGAATCACCTTGGCATTACTGTGTGGTTTCGAATTTAGCTCTCTCGGCTGTCACGCCCGCCATAACATCGGGCACGGCGCGCAAACGTCCTCTCCCCCCCAAGAACTGGAGGATGAGGACACGATTTCGGATTGACGATTCGCTGATCCCGCAAGCAGGCATGTGTCGTTAAGGGGATATAGGGGACGAGTTTTTCCGGTTCTTGATGAGCGGCGCAGAAAAAATGTAGGAAATTGCCGGGTGGGATGCAATCCTCGCGGTTTGCAGGCGAGGAGACAACTGAACAGACAGGTCTTTTTCCATCAGTAAGCCAGTCCTTGTCCTTCTGGCAGGCGTTCGATCCGGCAGGAAAAGCTACCGTGAAAACCCGGTTCTGTCAACCGAATTTTCAATGTGGGTGGATTCGAGTCGGTTCCTTTCTTTCACCGGGATGAGGGAACGATATCCAACTGCACGTCCCTTTCGCCGCGTTGGCCTTCATAAGATTCAGAAACTCATGCGCCCCGGATTCATCAATGCACAGTCAGCACTTTGCGTAAGTACCTCCCCGTGTGCGATGCTTCCTCTCCAGAAATATTTTCCGGCGTNNGTGCTCGATGACGATGACGGTGTTCCCTTTGTCGACAAGTCTGTTGAGGACGGAGAGGAGCATCCGGATGTCTTCAAAATGAAGACCGGTCGTGGGCTCGTCAAGAATGTAGAGGGTCTGGCCGGTGCCGACTTTTGAGAGTTCTGTAGACAGCTTCACGCGCTGTGCTTCCCCGCCGGAAAGCGTCGTCGCCTGCTGGCCGAGACGAATGTATCCGAGGCCGACGTCATTCAACGTTTGGAGATGTCGCTGGATCCTGGGAAACTCGCTGAACAATCCGATCGCATCTTCCACCGTCATCTCAAGAACGTCCGAGATCGATTTCCCTTTGTACCGTACCTCCAGCGTCTCTCGATTGTATCGTTTTCCGTTGCAGACGTCGCAGAGGACGTACACGTCGGGCAGGAAGTTCATCTCGATCCTCTTGACACCGTCGCCCTCGCATCCTTCGCACCGTCCCCCTTTCACGTTGAAGCTGAACCGTCCGGCTTTGTAGCCCCGGATCTTCGCCTCGGGCAACTGCGTGAAGAGATCACGAATGAGCGTGAAGAGTCCCGTATAGGTCGCGGGATTCGAGCGCGGCGTCCGACCGATCGGCGATTGGTCGATGTCAATCACTTTGTCGATGTGCTCCAGCCCTTTGACCGACTTGTACGGAAGGGGCGCGACCCTCGTTCTGTAGAATCTGTTCGAGAGAATCGGATAGAGGGTCTCGTTGATGAGCGTAGACTTTCCGGAGCCACTCACACCCGTGATGCAGACAAACCGGCCAAGCGGTACGGTCAAGGTCACGTTTCTCAGATTGTTGCCGGTCGTGCCGGAGAGGACGACCGCTTTACCGTTCCCCTTTCGCCGGGCGGAGGGAACCTCGATTTGCCGCTCACCCTTGAGATAGAGCGCCGTATGAGAGACTCCGGTCGAGCCATTCCCCGTTGCGCTCAATTTCTCGTTCTTGATTTTAAGTTGGCGGGGTTTGCCGTGTGTCACGACGTACCCGCCGTGCTCACCTGCACCTGGACCGAGATCGATGACGTAATCCGCGCTTTCGATCGTCTCCTTGTCATGCTCAACAACGATGATCGTGTTGCCGAGGTCTCGAAGCGACTTCAGGGAATTGATGAGCTTGATGTTGTCTCGCTGGTGCAGACCGATGCTCGGCTCATCGAGGATATAGAGGACGCCGACAAGCTGTGTCCCGATTTGCGTCGCTAATCGGATTCGTTGGCCCTCGCCTCCCGAGAGCGTGCGGGCGGTGCGGTCAAGCGTCAGGTAGTCAAGTCCGACATTCAGAAGAAAATCGAGTCTTTGCGTGATCTCTTTGAGAATCTGGCGGGCAATCTCCATTTGCCGGGGGGCGAGCGTAAGGTCCCCGAAGAATCGCTTCGACGACTTGATGGAGAGTGTGACGATATCCTGGATGTTCCAGAGTTTCCCGGTGACGGCATCCTCGAGTTTGATCGCAAGACTCTCCTTGCGGAGCCTCCCGCCATCGCACTCCTCGCATTTGGCCGTCGTCATAAAAGACTCAACCCACTCGCGGATGTTGTTCGATGCGGATTCGTCGTAATACCGCTTCAGCATTTCGATTAACCCGCCGAACCGGTGCTTATAGGTAACGACGCGGCCGCCGCTCTGGCTGTATTCCACGTCGAACTTCTCGTCTCCCGAGCCATGCAATAGTACCTGTCGAGCCTTTGCCGGCAGGTCTTTGATCGGCGTGTCGAAATCGAATCCGTAGCGTTTTGCCACCGCGCGCAATTGGCTGAACATCCACGTCGGTCGGGGCTTGCCAAGGGGTGCGAGGCCTTCGTGGTTGATCGACCTCTTCTCATCCGGAATGATCAGTCCGAGATCGAACGCCTTCTTCTCGCCGAGGCCTTCGCACTCCGGGCACGATCCCGCCGGGGTGTTGAACGAAAACGAATTCGGCGCCGGTTCCTCGAAGCTGAGTCCGCACACGTGACACGCATAGTGCCGGCTGAAGAGATGATCCTGCGCGCCATCGTAGACGATCAACGCCCCGTTGCCGTAGCGGAGGGCGACCTCGACCGACTCGGCGATCCTCGACCGGACTTCCTTTTTGACGGCGATCCTATCGACGACGATCTCGATGTTGTGAATCTTGTACCGATCTACCTTCATCCCTTCTTTGATTTCCTTCACTTCACCGTCGATCCGCACACGCACGAAGCCGTCTTTCAGGATTTGTGCGAAGAGCTCGCGATAGTGCCCCTTGCGCCCTTTGACGATCGGAGCGAGGATCTGCAGTTTCGTGCCGGCGGGAGATTGGAGGATGGAATCGATGATCTGGTCGACGGTTTGTCGCTGAACCTTCCGACCACAGTTGTGACAGAATTGCGTTCCGGCTCGCGCGAAGAGCAGGCGGAGGTAGTCGTAGATCNNTCCGCGTAGATCGTATCGAAGGCGAGGCTCGACTTCCCGGAGCCCGAGAGGCCCGTGACGACGATGAACCGGTCCCTCGGCATCTCGACATCGATATTCTTCAGGTTGTGGACGCGTGCGCCCCGTACGATCAGCTTGTCGTCGCTCATTGGCTCAAGACGAACAGTTCAATCTCCATTCGTAACTGCTCAACTTTTTTGTACGAACGACTCCGCAGGAGTCGGATGTCTATAATACAGCTCTGCAAATAGCTTCGAGCTCCGGAGGAGCGCGATGTCTCCCGTACCTACCTGCATTGGTCCGCGTGAGGATCTAAATTGGCAGCCAGTTTNNCAGGTAGAGAATCCTACTGAATTCGCCTGCGCTTGTTCAGGTACTCGAAAAGGGATTTGTCGAATGGTGTGCTTGTTTCGAGGAGGACGTAGTCGATAGCGTTTTCGCGGCACTCTCGCTTGTAATGTTCCAGAAACTCATGGAACGACGATTGGTATGCCTTCTGAATGTGCCACGGTTGCGTCACCAGCTCATCCCTCGTCTCCATGTCCTTGAAGAGGGCGTCAGAGCCGAATGCAAACGACCGCTCCATCGGATCGAGCACTTGCATGACGATCACTTCGTTCCCTTTGTGGCGGAAGTGCTTCAATGCCGTTGTGACCTGCTTCGGATCGTCGAAGAGATCGCTCAGGATGACGACCAGACCTCGTCTCTTGATGCGATCCGCGATTTCGTGAAGCGATTGTGCCGTCCCCGTCTTGTTGCCCGGCTTCACGTTTTCCAATTCCTTGAGAATCTGTTTCAGATAAAGTTTGGTCGCGCGTGGAGGAAGCGACGTGCGCACTTGCTCGTCATAGATCGTCAAGCCGACGGCGTCACGCTGCTCGATCATCAGATACGCGAGTGCTGCCGCGACGTAGGAAGCGTATTCGATCTTCCTCACATTTCCATTCGACGCGTACTCCATCGACTTGCTGGCGTCGAGAATCACGTACGACTTGAGGTTCGTTTCTTCCTCGAATTGTTTGATGTAGTATCGATCCGTCTTCCCATAGGCCTTCCAGTCGATGTGCTTGATCTCGTCGCCGGGCATGTATGGGCGGTGCTCGGTGAATTCAACACTGAAGCCATGATAGGGGCTCTTGTGCAGACCCGTAATGAATCCTTCCACGACGAGTCGGGCCCGGAGCTCCATATTTGCGAGCTGGGCAACGACCTCCGGCTTCAGATATTTGAGAGCTTCTTCCACTACCGTCTTGTCTCGCGTTTCTTCGCTGCAACAGCGGCCTTCTCCGATACCCGGCCTGCTTCGATGATCTCGTCGGGCGCCTTGCCGAGATTCGCCAGCTCGAAACGGGCAGAGACGGCCAACTCCTGGTCGGGATACTTCTCGATGAATCGCTCGTAGGCAACCTTCGCGCTATCGAGGTTTTTCAGTTCGTTATGGTAGAGAAAGCCGACGAGAAACGAAGCGGTCGGAGCTTTTTCATATGCCGAGTGGAGATCCGCCACTTCCTTAAAGAAAGCCACAGCTTTTGTGAAATCCTTTTTGTGACCTTGGTAGAGAGCCCCCAGCTCGTAGAGAACTTCGGCTCGGTGCTCGCCATTTGGGAAGGCGTCCACGTAGCGCTCGTATTCCATCAATGCCACGTCATATTTCCCCTCCTGCTTGAAGGCCTCCGCTTGCTCCAGAACTTCTTCTTCCTTCAGACTTGAACAGGCGGCCCCCATCATGAGGGCGATCAACAATGAGTTCAATCGAATTGTCATTGTGCATCCTTAAGATGATGTGAGAGTGAGCTTGCTTAACCTACAGAAACAATAGTCGAAATTCCAATTCATGTTCCTCTCCGAAGCATCGCCAGGAAGAAGCCGTCTGTTCCGTCACGATGAGGGTACAATGTTGTGTAACTCCCCCGTGCGAGGTGAGTGAGATTCCATTTCGTCAGGTAGTCGTTCGGCTCGATGATTGTGAATTCAGGTTGGTCGGCGAGAAACCGTTCGATGATGTCTTCATTCTCCTCCCGAAAGAGTGTGCAAGTAGCATAAACGAGTCTGCCACCCGGCTTCACGCGGGTTGAAGCGTCACGCAGAATGCGAGACTGCTTCTGGGATACTTCATGCACCGACTTCTCCGTCACCGTCCACTTCATGCCCGGATTACGCCGGAGTGTGCCGAGCCCGCTACACGGGGCATCGACAAGGACGATATCGAAGGACCCCGTGAAGTCATCTGTGAGAGCGCTCGCTCCCTGAAGCTCTTTCACGCGCACGTTGAAGGCCCCCGCTCTCCGGCATCGTTTCTTCAGCTCTTGAAGCCTGAAACGATTCACATCGGTTGCAACTATCTCTCCTCTGTTCTTCATAAGCGCGGCGAGCTCAAGCGTTTTCCCTCCTGCTCCCGCACAAACATCGAGGACTCTCGCTGTCGGCTTCGGGTCGATCAATATCGGCAGGATCTGGCTTCCTTCATCCTGAACCTCGAAAAACCCCTCCCGAAAGGCTTTGAGCTGGAAGACATTGATTCGTTTCGAAACTTCAAGTCCGAACGGCGAGAGCTTCGTTCGCTCTGTCTCGACTCCGTCGCTCCGCAGCGCGTCTTGACATTCTTTGATCGTTGTCTTTAAGGTATTGACTCGAAGCGTCAGAGGAGCCAGTTCATTGAGGCTCCTACAGATGCGTTCCGTCTCCTCACCGCCGAACTGATCGAGAAATCGAGATACCATCCAGTCGGGGAATGAGTACCGGATCCCCAACTGCTCCACCGATCCGCCCGTTCCCGAGGCGTCCGCATGGATGATCCTCCCCACAATCTGATCAAGGGATTCCTTTAGTGACGTTGACTGGAGCCTAGATGCGACATCGGGGAGAGGGATACTTGTGCTTCTCTCGACAAGCAGAAGATAGCTCATGAGAAGTAGAAGCGAGCGATCTTCGCGGCTCGTCGAGGCTGTCATGTTTCCGAGCGCTTCAGAGAGAGCGACCTCACAGCGGCGGAGATGCCTCAGTGTGCCGTACGTCGTCTCCGCGATAAATCGACGATCATGGGAGCCGAGATATTTGTGGGAACGAAAGAAGGAATCGATGAGACTGTCAGNNAGCGGGTCTATCCGAAGGTCGGATGAGAAGAAGAAGTTCCTGAGCGTGACCGAGAAGCGAGGGAAGTTGCATTATCCTCAAGAAGAAGAACCAGACGATCCCCATTGAATGGAACCATGTTCGATCACAATCTTTCTGATCTGACGGGATGAAATATCTTCTTGGTCAAGTTTTGAGAGTATTGTGATGAGGACAATCTTCGATGGGGTCCTAAGGTAGTAGATCAAGCGATATCCTGATCGCTTCCCTCTTCGTATGTCGGAGTTCCGAATTCGTACCTTGAAGAGTGAAAAGCCAACGCGCGGGATCTCTTCGCCGAGCACCTCACCGTTCTGGAGGCGTTCAATGACTGGTTGGACATCCGATCGAACAAACCGGTACTTCTTGGAAAGGGTCCTCAGGTTCCTCTTGAACTCGTGGGTGAACTCAATTTGAACCTGCACACCGCTTCTACGCCCCATCTATGGTATCCCATAACTCAGCGAGAGGTCGGGTGTCACCTCGTCGAGCTTCTTCCCAGCCTTGACGAAAGCTCTCCTTTGCGGGCCTGAGCGTAACGCTTTCTCGAAACGATCGGACGATCCTCAAAAGGTTGGGAAGATACTCCTCCGGCGTGCGCTTTACCTCTTTCGCAATCTCGACTTTGAAGGCACCGTTCTTAGCTGCCATTTGAGTATTCCTCCATCAAATTCTGCCGCCAATATACTCATTTACCCCCACAAAAAAAATCAGTCCTGCCGGCGGCCATTCACTCCTCGCACCACTTCTCCCTTGTACCGCCGCAGCTTCAAGCGTCTAGCCGACAACACCCGCCGGTGCGTTCACAACAAATTCCACCAATCCCCGATGATCGAGTCTCACAAGCACTGCATCACCATCCGTGGGCGAGCCCTGGAGGATTTTTTCGGAAAGCGGGTTGACGATGTACTGCTGAATCACCCGCTTCAAGGGCCGTGCGCCGAAGGTCGGATCGTATCCAATGTTTCCCAGCCATCCTCGCAGCTCATCCGCAAACTCGAGCGCGATGTTCTTGGCCTCCGCGAGCTTCCGGACAAGACCGAGCTGCAGATCGACGATTTTGATGAGCTCGGGGAGCGTGAGCGTCTTGAAGACAGTGATCTCATCGACTCGATTCAGGAATTCAGGACGGATCGTTTGCCTGAGCAAATCGAAGAGCGTTACGCGAAGCTCGCTCATGAGGTCATCGCGATTCTCCTCGGTCATCATCACCATCTTCTCTTGAATGAGGTGCGATCCGAGGTTTGACGTCATGATGATGATCGTGTTCTTGAAGTTGACCGTCCGGCCTTTGCTATCCGTCAATCTCCCTTCGTCGAGAACCTGGAGCAGCACGTTGAAGACCTCGGCGTGCGCTTTCTCAATCTCGTCAAGCAGCACCACGGAATACGGTTTCCTCCGCACGGCTTCGGTGAGCTGCCCTCCCTCCTCGTAGCCAACGTAGCCCGGCGGCGCCCCGATAAGTCGGGAGACGGAGAACTTCTCCATATATTCGCTCATATCGATTCGCACGAGCGCGCTCTCATCGTCGAAGAGCACCTCGGCCAGCGCCCGCGCAAGCTCGGTCTTCCCGACGCCGGTGCTCCCCAGAAAGATGAACGAACCGATCGGCCGCTTCTCGTCCTGCAAGCCGGTACGGCTCCTTCGAATAGCGTTGGCCACCGCTTTGACGGCGTTCTCCTGATTCACGAGCCGCTCGTGAATTCGCTCTTCAAGATGCAACAACTTACCTCGTTCCCCCTCGAGCATGCGGGTGACAGGGACGCCCGTCCATTTCGCAACGATCTCCGCGACGTCCTCTGCATCGACCTCCTCCTTCAGCATTTTTCGGTCCTTCTGGACCTCTGCAAGCTTGGCCGATGCATCCTTCACGTTCTTCTCCAGACCGCTGATGACTCCGTACCGGAGCTCGGCGACGCGCCCGAGGTCGCCCTGCCGCTCCTTTTGATCGGCCTCCACCTTGGCTTGCTCT
>DMMN01000005.1:0-285 GCA_003453835.1 Bacteroidota bacterium
CGCTGTTCCCGGCTCGACGAGCTTTCCCGTCGTCAGGTCGCGACCATAGCACTTCGCGCACAGCCCTCGCCGCGAACCGCACGTCAGGGCGGAACGAATCTCGACGAGTTCGATCGACGTCTCGGAAATCCGCTGCGATTTTTCCTCGTCGATCACCTCTCCCGCCTTCACGATCGTCGCTCCGGTCATCGGATCGGCGACTTCGTGAACCGACACGCGGCCAAGGATGCGTTCGGCCAGGGGCTCTTTCACGTCTTCGCCTTCCTTCAGGGCTCCTGTCAAGAC
>DMMN01000005.1:340-5117 GCA_003453835.1 Bacteroidota bacterium
GGCTTGGCCATCAGACCGCGCATGCCGGCAAGCTGTCGGACTTGTTCCTTCGAGCCTCGCGCGCCGGAGTCGACCATCATATACAGAGAATTGAAGCCGTCCTTTGAATGTTGCAGTGACTCGAACAGACGCTCCGCAATCCGGTTCGTTGCGCGGGTCCAGATATCGATCACCTTGTTGTAGCGTTCGCCGTTCGTGATGAACCCGCGGTAGTACTGGCTGTCGACTCCCTCCACATCCTTCTGTGCCTTCGCGACGATCTCGTATTTTTCTTTTGGGATGAGGACGTCTCCGACGGAGACCGAAAGACCGCCTTTCGTCGCGTAGGTGAAGCCAAGGGTCTTTAGCTTGTCCAGGAATTGGGCCGTATCCAGGTTCCCGCACCGGCGGAAGACGGTGGCGATGATCTGCACCAAACGCCGTTTGTTGAGAAGCTCATTGATGAAGGGAACTCCGTGCGGGAGGATCTGATTGAAGAGGACTCTTCCCACGGTTGTCTCTACAAGTTTCCCTTCGATGCGCACCTTCACGCGTGCGTGGAGGCCGACTGCATTCTGATCATAGGCGATGATGACCTCTTCCGGCGAATAGAACAATCCCCCTTCACCGAGATCTCCCGCCTTCGATTTCGTGAGATAGTAACAACCCAGAACCTGGTCTTGAGTTGGCGTGACAATCGGCGCACCGTTTGCGGGTGAGAGGATATTGTGGCTCGAGAGCATTAAGAGGCGGGCTTCGAGTTGCGCCTCATAGGAGAGAGGCACGTGCACTGCCATCTGGTCGCCGTCGAAGTCCGCGTTAAATGCGGTGCAAACCATCGGGTGAATGCGGATTGCCTTTCCTTCGACCAACACGGGCTGGAACGCCTGGATGCCGAGCCGGTGAAGTGTGGGGGCACGATTCAGCAGCACCGGATGACCGTCGATGATATGGTCGAGGATATCCCAGACCTCGGGGCCCTTCTTATCCACCATTTTCTTTGCGCTTTTGACCGTTTTGACGAGGCCGCGCTCGATGAGTTTACGGATGATCTGCGGTTTGAACAGTTCCACAGCCATGTCCTTGGGTAAGCCGCACTCGTGGAGTCTCAGTTCCGGGCCAACGACGATGACCGAGCGACCGGAATAGTCTACACGCTTACCGAGCAGATTCTGGCGGAAGCGCCCCTGTTTCCCCTTGAGCATATCCGAGAGCGACTTCAGCGCGCGGTTGTTGTCGCTTCGAACGGCGTTCACGCGACGCGAGTTGTCAAGTAAAGAATCGACTGCTTCCTGCAACATGCGCTTTTCGTTCCGCAGGATGACCTCGGGAGCTTTGATTTCGATCAAGCGCTTGAGGCGGTTGTTGCGGATGATGACCCGACGATAGAGGTCGTTCAGATCGGACGTGGCAAAGCGTCCGCCTTCGAGAGGAACGAGAGGCCGCAGCTCGGGCGGGATGACGGGGATGACTCCGAGCACCATCCATTCAGGACGATTCGCCGCGTTCTCCTCACTTTTGCGGAACGCTTCCACGACGCGCAGGCGCTTCAAGGCTTCCGTCTTCTTCTGAACGGAGGTCTCCGTCTTCACTTCCGTCCGCAGTCCCAGTGCAAGCTCCTCAACATTGATGCGTCGGAGCAGATCCTTGATCGCGTCCCCGCCCATCCTGGCGATGAATTTCTTGGGGTCGGCATCCTCAAGGGCGTGGTTGTTCTCAGGCAGGGACGCCATGATCTCGAGGTACTGATCTTCCGTGATGAGATCCTGTTTGGCGAGGCCGGTCGTGCCGGGATTGATCACGACGTACGATTCATAGTAGATGATCTTCTCAAGCTCTTTGCTTGAGAGGCCGAGGACGTACCCGATCTTGCTGGGGAGCGATCGGAAGTACCAGATATGAACGACGGGAACAGCGAGTGCAATATGGCCCATTCGTTCTCTCCGAACGCTCTTCTGCGTGACCTCGACGCCGCAACGGTCGCAGGTGATCCCTTTGTAGCGAATCCGTTTGTACTTGCCGCAATGACATTCCCAGTCACGTACCGGTCCGAAGATCTTCTCACAGAACAACCCATCCTTTTCCGGACGGAAGGAACGATAGTTGATCGTCTCCGGTTTGGTCACTTCCCCGTGCGAACGGGCAAGGATCATATCGGGTGAGGCGAGGCTGATGGTAATCTTCGAGAACGATTTTCTCGCTGCTGCTTCAGAACTTTGAAAAGGCATGGAAACCCTCCACGAAACTATGGTTGTTCAAGGTCAGTTGACTGGATGCGATCCCGGGCTATTCAATCCTGATCTCCAGTCCGAGACCCTGCAACTCTCGAACGAGAACGTTAAACGACTCCGGCACATTCGGCTCGGGCAGGTTCTCACCCTTGACGATGGCTTCGTACACTTTTGCGCGACCCACAACGTCGTCCGACTTGACGGTCAGAATCTCCTGCAGAACGTGCGATGCGCCGTAGCCCTCGAGCGCCCACACTTCCATCTCTCCAAACCGTTGTCCGCCAAACTGCGCTTTGCCGCCAAGCGGCTGCTGCGTGATGAGCGAGTATGGTCCGATAGACCGCGCGTGAATCTTGTCGTCGACCAGATGCGAGAGCTTCATCATATAAAGATAGCCGACAGTCACTTCCTGATCGAACGGCTCGCCTGTCCGTCCGTCGATCAGGACCGTCTTCGAGGTGTCGTTCAGTCCGGCTTTCCTCAGATACTCTTGCACGTTTTCCCACGAAGCGCCGTCAAAAATCGGCGAGGCATACTTTTCTCCGAGGATATTTCCCGCCCAACCCAATGCTACCTCGAACAACTGGCCGAGGTTCATACGTGAGGGAACACCGAGCGGATTGAGCACGATATCGACGCTCCTGCCGTTCGGGAGGAAGGGCATATCTTCGACCGGCACAATCGTCGAGACGACGCCCTTGTTGCCATGGCGCCCAGCCATCTTGTCGCCGACCGAGAGCTTGCGCTTTTTTGCCACATAGACTTTGGCGAGCTGGACGATGCCGGGTGCCAGCTCATCTCCCAACTGGATCTTGTTCTTCTCGTGGCGATAGAGTTCCTCGATCTCGGCAAGTTTCTGGCGGAAGTTTTCGTGGACTTTGACAACCAAGTTGTTCTTCCGCTTGTCATCCACCCATTCTTGATTGAAGTCAAGAGTGTCCGGAGTTTCGAGCGATTGAAAGGTGTCCTCTTTCAATACGGTGCCGCTGCGGAAAACGACATTGCCGTCCGTATCGCGAATCCCGATGGACTTTTCGCCGCTCAACAATTGGTCCAGCTTCCGGGCGAGTCTACCCTGGAGGTCCTTCAAATCTCGCTTGCGGGAGCGCTCAAGGCTTTCCAGCTTCTTCTTGTCTTCCTTCTTGCTTTCCGTGTCCTTCTTCTTGCGACTAAAGAGCTTTGTCGAGATCACGACACCTTTCATCCCCGGCGGGGCCTTCAGGGAGGCATCTTTCACATCTCCCGCCTTCTCGCCGAAGATCGCTTTCAAAAGTTTCTCCTCGGGAGTCGGGTCGGTCTCTCCCTTCGGCGTGATCTTTCCGATCAGGATGTCACCCTCGTTCACTTCGGCGCCGATACGAATGATCCCGTCCTCGTCCAGATCCTTCGTGGCTTCTTCGCTTACGTTGGGGATTTCACGGGTCAGCTCTTCTTCGCCTCGTTTGGTATCGCGCACCTGGAGCTCGAATTCCTCGATGTGGATCGAAGTAAAGATATCCTCGGCAACGATCCGCTCGCTAACGATGATGGCGTCCTCAAAGTTATATCCACGCCACGGCATGAAGGCGACGAGGATGTTTCGACCGAGAGCCAGTTCCCCCTGGTCGGTCGCGCAACCATCGGCGAGCACATCTCCCTTCTTCACCCGGTCGCCGGTTTCCACAACCGGTTTCTGGTTGATACACGTATCCTGGTTTGTGCGGAAGAACTTTGTCAGTCGGTACTCGACCCGCCGTTTGTCATCGAAACTGATAATCGCTTCCGTGCTGTTCTCGTCGATATCGTACTGGACGATGATGGCATCTGCGGAGACGGACTCGATCAGGCCGTTCCGCTCGGCCGCGATGATTGTCCGCGAATCGCGGGCCAATTTTTCTTCGAGTCCGGTTCCAACGATCGGCGCTTTGGGGACCAGCAAAGGGACTGCCTGGCGCTGCATGTTCGAGCCCATCAGTGCGCGATTCGCGTCGTCGTGCTCCAGGAACGGGATGAGCGCCGCTGCGGCGCTGACGATCTGGTTCGGGGCAACGTCCATGAACTGGATCTTCTCGGGTTCGATAACGGGATAATCGCTCTGAAATCTCGCTTTGACGCGCTCTTCCTGATACCGTCCTCGCTCATCGATCGGAGCATTTGCCTGCGCGATGATGACTGCATCTTCCTTCTCTGCGGTGAGGAACTCGATATCCTCCGACACCTTCCCGTTCTTGACCTTCCGGTAGGGCGTCTCAATAAACCCGAAGTCGTTGATGCGCGCGTGAATGCACAGTGATGAGATCAGACCGATGTTTGGACCCTCAGGTGTTTCGATCGGGCAGAGTCGACCGTAGTGTGTGTAGTGAACGTCTCGCACTTCAAATCCCGCGCGCTCACGCGNNGCCGAAGAACGCGTTGATCACGCTGGTAATCGTGCGGGCGTTGACGAGATCCTGGGGTGTAATTGTCTCGCTGTCGCGGAGGTTCATGCGCTCGCGAATCGTGCGGGTCATGCGTGAGAGGCCGACGTTGAACTGCTGGGCGAGCTGCTCGCCGACCGTCCGAACGCGCCGGTTGCCGAGATGGTCGAT
>DMMN01000266.1 GCA_003453835.1 Bacteroidota bacterium
TTCTCCGGCTTCATTTGCGGGAAGAAGATAACGTCGCGGATAGAGTCTCTGTTCGTGAGCAACATCGTGAGCCGGTCGATCCCGATTCCGAGTCCTGCCGTTGGAGGCATGCCGTACTCAAGAGCCCGGAGGAAATCTTCGTCGAGCACCTGCGCCTCTTCATCGCCGCGGGCCCGGAGCTTCATTTGCTCTTCAAAGCGAGACCGCTGATCGATGGGATCGTTGAGCTCGGAGAAGGCATTGCAGATCTCCTGGCCGTTCACGATTCCTTCGAATCGTTCCACAAGACCAGGTTTCGTGCGGTGCTTCTTCGCCAGCGGCGACATCTCGATCGGATAGTCCGTAATGAACGTGGGTTGAATGAGGTGATGCTCGACCTTCTGACTGAACACCTCATCGATGATCGCCCCGGCCCCCATTGCGGGATCGACTTCCAGGTGCATCTCCTTGGCGACGGTTCGAAGCGCTTCTTCTGATTTGCCTCTCAGATCTCTGCCCGTGTACTCCTTGATTGCGTCGAACATGGAAACGCGTTTCCAGGGCGGCGTGAAATCGACTTCATGTCCTGCCAGCAGAGCCGTCGGCCTTCCGTTCACAGCCAGAGCGACCTCGTAGATGAGCTGCTCGGTAAGCTCCATCATCCACCGGTAGTCTTTGTAGGAGACATAGAGTTCCATCATCGTAAACTCGGGGTTATGCGCCTTGTCCATCCCTTCGTTCCGAAAATCTTTTGAGATCTCGTACACGCCGTCGAATCCGCCCACGACGAGTCGTTTCAGGTACAGTTCATCTGCTATGCGAAGATAGAGGTCAATGTCGAGCGCGTTGTGGTGGGACTTGAACGGGCGGGCCGAGGCACCGCCGTAGATCGGCTGAAGCACGGGCGTCTCAACCTCCAGATAGCCGCGCTCGTCGAAAAACCTCCTCATCGTGCTGATGATCCGGGCACGCTTCACGAAAACTTCCCGCACCTCCGGGTTCACCGCAAGATCGACATACCGTTGGCGATACCGAAGTTCTTTGTCAGAGAAGGGATCGTAGACAATCTTGTTCCCCTGTTCGTTCATCTTCTCCTTGACCACCGGCAGTGGGCGGAGGGATTTGGCGAGAAGAACCAACTCCAGAGAGTGGATGGAGACTTCCCCCATCTTCGTCCGAAACACAAATCCTTTCACGCCGATGAGATCACCGATGTCAAGAAGCTTGAACGCATCGTAGGTCTGACCGAGCTCGTCCTTTTTCAGATACACCTGGATCTTGCCACGCGAATCCTGAAGATGACAGAACGAGGCTTTCCCCATTCTGCGAAGAGAAGTAATCCTCCCGGCAACGGAAACGTGACGAACAGGTGCATCATCCTTGAAGCCGGCGAGGATTTCCGTTGAGAAATCGGTTCTTTCGAACTCGTATGGATACGGATCGATACCAAGTTTCTTCAGCTCGTCAAGTTCCTCACGGCGCCGAAGCATCAGGACATTAAGGTCCTCGTGTTCAGTGTGGGAAGCACTCTCCCCAACTTCACTTTTGCTTTGTGTCGGTTCTGTCATAGATTGAGTAATCGAAATGCAAAAATCCTACGTCAACGGTGAAGGACGAGGAGATCGGATGCTTGATATCATCTTATGATGGATGTCGTTTCTCCGCCGGATACGGGGTTAAGCCGAGCCTCTCCGGGCCCGTTCGGGCAAAAAGCGCGGTGACCTCATACATCTTCTGAGCATGTTCAGGACCAACCTGATCCCACGAGAAACGCCACTCCCAGTTGCTCGTTGTCGTACCCGGCAGATTCATCCGCCCTTCGGATCCGAGGCCCAGGACATCCTGGAAGGGGAAGATCGCCAGATCGGCCACCGAACGTGATGCGACCGATATCAGATCCCAATGAACATCCTTACCGTTCGACCGGCTATAGCGACGCGCAAACTCCTTTTCGTGTTCCGTCGTTTTCTCGAACCAACCGAGTGTCGTATCGTTATCGTGCGTACCGGTATAGACCACAGAATTTTGTTTATGGTGATGCGGAAGAAAACCGTTTTCCGGACCGCCGCCAAAGGCAAATTGTAGGACTTTCATTCCGGGAAACTCGAACTCGTCGCGCAAGTTTACAACCTCAGGTGTTATCACACCCAGATCCTCGGCAATGATCGGGAGTCTTCCCAGTTTCTTCTGAACAGCTTTGAAGAGTTTTTCCTTCGGGCCTTCCACCCACCGGCCAACGACTGCCGTTTTCTCCGTCGCGGGGATTTCCCAATAGCCGGCGAACCCCCTGAAATGATCGATGCGTGCGATATCGACAAGCGTAAACGTTCTTTTGAACCGGTCAATCCACCAACGATACTTATTCTCCTCCATTTTCCCCCAACGGTAGAGGGGATTCCCCCATCGTTGACCCGTCTCGCTGAAGTAGTCGGGAGGCACCCCTGCGACGACCGTCGGGTTACCGTTTTTGTCGAGATAATAGAATTCGGGATGCGACCAAACATCGGCACTATGATGGGCGACAAAGATTGGAATATCTCCGACGATGCGCACTCCGCGATCGTTCGCGTATTTCTTGAGCGCCGCCCATTGCCGGTAGAATCGCCACTGGGCAAACTTCCAGCACCGGATCTCCGAGGACAACTGTTCTCGGACATGACCGAGGGCTTTCGGTTGTCGCTGTGCGTATTCCCGGTTCCACCGCGTCCAGACTTCGCCCTTGAAGTGCTGGTGAAGCGAATAGAAGAGTGAGAAATCCTCCAGCCAGTCCTTTTGCTCAGTGCAGAAGAGTTTGTAGTCGGCGAGATCGACTGGGTTGGGTGCGGCAAAGAACCGATCTGCAGCGAGCCGGAGCAGGCCGAAGCGGTATGGCACGAGTTTGTCGTAGTCGATTCGATGCGCGTTGGCGGCGGGGGGCGGTAGTAGATCCGACTGCTTCAGCCATCCTTTCTGGAGCAGTTCCTCGAAGCCGATCAAGAGAGGGTTGCCTGCGAAGGCAGAGAGGCCCATATAGGGTGAATTCGCGTAGCCCGTGGGCTCGAGCGGAAGCACTTGCCACAGGCTTTGTCCGGCGACGACCAACCATTCAATGAAATGGTACGACACCTCTCCAAGGTCGCCGCAGCCATAGCGACCCGGCAACGATGTCGGATGCAACAAAATGCCGCTACTTCGGGGGAATCGCATACGTCCTCAATTCATCAATCCGGCTTGACGCCGAAGATGTTCAACTTCGACGTGTGTGAGAAACCTCCATGTACCTCTCGCGAGCCCCCGCGTCGTGAGTCCTGCGAATGCCAACCGCTCGAGACCCTTTACGTCATACTCGAGCGCCTCGAACATGCGCCGCACTTCTCTCTTGCGTCCTTCGAGGATCGAAAGAACGAGCTCTGTCCGTCTCGTTCCAGGAAGAATGCCGAGCGTGTCGGGTTTGGCGATCCCGTCTTCCAGTCGAATCCCCTTCTTCAATCGCTTTACATCTTCCGCAACGATGCCACGTTCCAGGCGCACCCGGTACACTCGTTCTATTTCGCCCTTCGGGTGCATCAGCGCATTTGCAAGCTCGCCATCGTTCGTCAACAGCAAGACACCCGTTGTGTTGCGATCCAATCGTCCGACGGGATAGATTCGCTCTTTCAGTCGAACGTAGTCCATTACCGTGGTTCGCCCCTTCTCGTCGCTCACCGTTGTAATGCAATCCTTCGGCTTGTTGAAGAGGATGTAATAGGATTTGTGACGGACTTCCACCAATTGGCCGTTGACCGTCACGCGATCCTTCGTTGGACGGATTTTTACTCCGAGTTCCTGAACGACTTTGCCGTTGACTTTGACGGCACCGGAAAGGATGAGCTCATCGTTCTTGCGGCGGGATCCCACGCCGGCAATGGCAAGATACTTGTTCAGCCGAACAGCTTCTTGATGAACCCTTGAATCTTCTCTTTCCACGATTGCCACTTCGATTTTGGATGGGTGGACGAGAATTCCTTTTCGGGATCCTCATCCTGAGTTGCTTGGGGGTGCCCCGCCAGTTCTTCGGCGGACTGTTCAATGGGAGGTGATGGTGGTCCATTGACTGCGAAATCAAGAACTTTTCCATCGATGGAGTCGACCTTCGTCAGATCCCCGGGAGAAACGACATCAGATGGAACTTCACCCTTGATCTCGTCCTGACTGGAATCTCTTGAATCGTGCGACTTCGTCATGATCATTGACTCGTCTTCGATCGGCACGCGGCCGACTCGGGCCTGGGAAGTTTCGCTTAGAGAGGTTGCTTCGGCCTCCAGAGATATCTCCGCCACGTCGGGCAATGAAATCTGACCTTTGGAGACTTGAAGCGGCGGGGCGATATCGACGGGTTTCGGTTCTTCTGAATCCCGCGCGTCCCTGCCTTCCGTACTGTCGAGCTGTTCGAACACCTGTTTGGGCCCGACTTGTTCATGTTCAGAAACGGATAGGGAGATCCCCAGCGACGTGTCTGGCGTACTTGCCGTCAGCCCAGCCGGGAGATCCGCCTTCGCCATGTCGTCACCCAACGAAACATCTTCGCCCTCCCCCTCGTGGGTTGTCGACGGTGCGACATCTGGTGGGATAGATGCCAGATCGAGTTGAAGCCTCTCGAGAGAGGTTGACTGTGGTCCACCGAGTGAAGTCGCTCCATCAAGAGGAGGCGTCGGCTGCGGTAAATCGGTGAGGCCTTCAGATTCGGCGCCCGGTGAAATGACCGTTTGCTGCTCGTTCTCGGCAGGGGAAACCGGCTCGACAGGGATTCCTCCGGCCGTTGAAGGTCCGGGAATTGCAGGCAAATCGAGCTGCAACTTCTCCTGCGCTCTCTCATCGGTTCGAATCTTGAGCTCGCGCGTCTGCTTCTTCGGGACGATCTTTACCGATTCATCCAATCCCGCCTTCCGCTTTGGAATGTGCGGCAAACGGGACTTGAATTCCTCCTCCTCCTTTCGGGGTTGATCCAATCCTTGCTGAGCTTCGAGCATTCGGCGCTCGGCTTCGAACTGGCTTTCGCCCAGAATTTCCTCGATCTCTCTGGGGCGGGGTAGGTCTGTGATCTCATTCAGTCCAAAGTGCTTCAGGAACTCCTTTGTCGTCCCGTAAAGAAGCGGTCGGCCGGGCGTTGGAGCGCGCCCAACGATGGTCACAAGTTCTTTTTCGAGGAGTGTTTTGAGGACGTAGTCGCAATTCACACCCCGGATCGACTCGATTTCCGGCTTCGAAATCGGTTGTCTGTACGCTATGATGGCCAGGGACTCAATCGAGGATTGGGAGAGTCTGCGACGAGATTGCTCCTTGTAGAGCTTGCCGAGCCACTCCGCATACATCGATACTGTCGCAAACTGATAGCCTCCGGCGATCTGGATGATCCGATACGCCTTTTCTCCCGACTCGAATTCGTTATTGAGCTCCTCGACGATCTGACTTATCTCTGCCGGCTCAATCCGACGTTGTCCACCGTTTCCATCGTACTCCTGATCCTCGTACAGTGATTGGATCTGTTTGATAGAAAGCGGCTCACGTGCGGCAAAGATCAGTGCTTCCACGAGGCCTTTGAGCGTGGTCGGGACTTGCAGCGCGTTCGGTTCTGTCGTACTCTGTGTGGTGGTTTCTTCCGCCATACGTTTTCAGTTCACATTTCGGAGAATGGAGACTTCGGCGAACGGAGCCGGCTGCCGCACGATAATCTTTCCGGCGCGAATGAGCTCGAGGAGCGCCATAAACGTCACAACAACCCGAATCTTCTCCTCCATGTCTTTGACGAGCTCGAAGAATGTCGCTTCCGATCGGCGCGAAAAGTAATCGAGGATGTACACAATCTGCTCATCGATAGAGACGTTCAGCTTCTGGATCTCGTGCACGAACTTCTTCGGCATGCGCTCGATGGCAAACTTGAACGAAGCTATAAGATCGAAGAGCGACACGTCCCTCAAGAGGTTTTCTTCTTCATCTTCCGTCATGACTTTCGGATCGGAATCGAAGTAGCCGCGCGAGAAGATCTTCCGCCTCTCCTCTTCCCTTCTTGACATATCGGATGCGACCTCCTTGAATCTCTTGTACTCCACAAGTCGTTTGACGA
>DMMN01000373.1 GCA_003453835.1 Bacteroidota bacterium
GCAACACCCATGCCAAACCCATCATGAGTTTTCAACCGGATTTCTAGGCGCTGTAGAATTCGCGATCCAGACTCCGGTATTGGATAGCCTCACCCAAATGCTCCGGACAAATCTGATCATTTCCTGAAAGATCGGCAATCGTGCGCGCGACTTTCAAGATTCTGTCATACGCCCGCGCGGACAATCCAAGTCTGTTCATCGCCATTTTCAGAAGTTCAGCCCCCTCAGTGTTCAATTGGCAATGCAGCTTAATCTCCTTCGTCTGCATATCGGAATTGCAGAAGATTCCGCCGTCTCCTGCAAATCGCCGACGTTGAATCTCACGTGACCGAACCACCCGTTCACGGATCGAGCCAGACAGTTCGCCAGGTCTTCGCGAAGCCAATTCTGTGAATTTGACCGCTGGAACCTCTACGTGAATATCGATTCTATCCATAAGCGGTCCGGAAATCTTGCCAACGTACTTTCGAATCTGCATCGGGTTGCATGTGCACTCTTGATTGGGATTGCCATGGTTTCCGCACGGGCAGGGGTTCATTGCACAAACGAGCATAAAGTTTGCAGGGTAGTCAACAGACATCTTCGAGCGACTGATGGTAACCTTCGCGTCCTCCAGGGGTTGGCGCATTACTTCTAAGACATTACGTGCGAACTCCGGTAGCTCGTCCAAGAAAAGAACGCCGTGGTGGGCAAGGGAGATTTCCCCCGGTCGGGGAATCGTTCCACCACCAACAAGGGCCGAATCCGATATGGTGTGATGCGGCGAGCGAAACGGACGTGTTGAAACGAGCGCCGTATCGGGCGGGAGCATCCCTGCCACCGAGTGAATCTTGGTCGTTTCCACAGCTTCCTCGAACGAGAGCGGCGGAAGAATGGTGGGAAGGCGCTTCGCAAGCATCGTCTTCCCGGAACCCGGAGGACCAATAAGTATGATGTTGTGACCACCCGCCGCAGCTACTTCCAACGATCGCTTCACATTCTCCTGACCCTTCACATCCGCGAAGTCCAACGGATAGTGTTGATCGCGGGCAAAGACCTCCTCGAGGTCTATCTTGAAGGGGGCGAGGATTTGATGTTCACCCAAAAGGAAGTCAGCCGTTTCTCTTAAGCTTTCCATCGGATAGGTGTCGAGCCCCTCTACGAGAGCCGCCTCCTTCGCGTTGCTCTTAGGAAGGATGATTCCACGGAGGCCGCGCGCCTTCGCCTCAACTGCCATCACGAGTGCGCCGTGGATCGGTCTCAGCGATCCATCCAAAGCCAACTCACCGAGTATAAGGAACTTGTCGAGGATGTCGGTCTCGATCTGCTCCGAGGCTGTTATCATCCCAACAGCAATTGGCAGATCATACGATGAGCCCTCCTTCTTGAGGTCGGCTGGGGCGAGATTCACGGTTGTGCGACCGCGGGGAAAATGGAATCCGGAATTTCTGAGGGCGGAGGAGACTCGTTCAATGCTCTCGCGGACTGCGTTGTCAGGCAGGCCCACGAGGAAAAATTTTGGGCCGCGCTGCTCGATGTTCGTTTCAACTTCAACGAGATGGGCGTTGACACCGAATGTTGCGCCGGTGAGAACTCGGGAGAACATAGGGGATGGTTGGTTTAGGATGCGAGGAGGGTGATTCCCCGAAAGGACTGATCCTCACCGCCCAAGCGATGGGATCGTCGGTGCTCCTGGTAAATTGAGCTCTTTCTACTCAACTCCTTTCACACTTGGAATTTCATCAATGCAAGGTCAACGGTTGCATGCGCGTTGGGAGGACGCCTATCTATGATTTCGCAGGAACTCGAGTCGGCCTCTCAGCTTTTCCATCGGAGTCAGGAGCTTCTCCTTTCCAAACACCGCTTCTTCCTGACTGGAGAACACCAACTCATATTCATTGCTCATGACGATGGCTTCCTCGGGACAGACTTCCTCACAGAATCCGCAAAAGATGCATCGGACCATGTTGATCTCGAACTTGATCGGATATCGTTCCTTTTCCAGCTCCGTCTCTGACGCTTGCACTTCTATCGCCAGAGCGGGACAAACACGCGAGCACAGTCCGCAGGCTACACAACGCTCAACACCGTTTTCCTCCACAAGCACTGGGCGCCCCCGGAATGATTCAGCCGGCTCGAAGCGTTCCTCCGGATAGCGATAGGTGAATTTTGGCTTGAACATCTGGGAGATGGTAAGGCGAAGGCCTTTGACGATCTCCGTGATGTACATCCTCTCCAGAAAGGTGAGGTCCTTGCTCCTTGTGATCTTTCCGTTTGAACCCATTGAGAACCGCTCCGATCAGGAATTCAGCAACAAGAGAACGACGCCAGTCGCCAGGAGGTTTGCGATCGCGATTGGTAGCATGAACTTCCAGCCGATGTCCATAAGTTGATCATATCGGAATCGGGGAAGCGTCCATCGTATGACGATGAAAAACAACAGGACAACAGCCACCTTGGCCAGAAATGTCAGGACTTGAAGGATGCTCACTGCAAATGGAGAGAGTCCGAGACTTTCGGCATAAGGCAAGTGCCAGCCGCCCAGGAAGAGCGTGGTAATGACGGCACTGGCGGTGACCATATTCGCATACTCGGAAAGGAAAAACAATCCGAACTTCAAGCCCGTGTATTCGGTATGATAGCCTCCAACCAGCTCAGGCTCGGCCTCGGGCAAGTCGAACGGGAGGCGATTGGTTTCGGCGAACGCCGCCGTTACGAAGGTGATGAATCCGACAGGCTGGAGAAAAATATTCCAGGCCGGCAACCAGCCTCCAAGGTAGGTTGTCTGATGCAACACGATTCGATCGAGCCGCAGCGTTCCGGCGATCATGAGCACACCAATGACGGCGAGTCCCATGGAGAGCTCGTAGCTGATCATCTGTGCCGATGAACGAAGGCCGCCGAGCAAGGAGTACTTGTTGTTTGAGGACCAACCGGCAAGCGTGATGCCGTACACTCCCATGGAGGTCATGGCAAGGATGTACATGATCCCGACATTCACGTCGGCGATCATCAGCTTTGTGGTGTACCCGAACAGTTCGATTGTGTCGCCGATTGGGACGACTGCAAAGGTGCTGAGTGCGACGCTGATCGAGATTATCGGAGCCAGATCGTGGATAGCCTTGTAGGCGTTTCGAGGTACGATGTCTTCTTTCAAGAGCAGCTTGACGACATCAGCCACGGGTTGGAGCAAGCCGAACGGTCCGACTCTGTTGGGGCCCAGCCGATTCTGAATAAAGGCCGAGATCCGCCGCTCCAAATAAACAAGGATGATTGCGGTTGTGAGGATTGATAGAACAAAGATCAAGAACTTGATAACCGAGACGAGAAGAACTGTTCCCATGTGAGTTAAGTGGTCTGATGCAGCATTGTGACGGTGTCGGCGCCGTTTGCCATGACGCCACGTGATCCTATGTTGGGATAGCTCAAACCCCTGAAGGCAAGTACTTCTTCCGTCATCTCTTTGAAGACATCCTCTACGGTGTTGAATCTTAATTNNTAATTTGGCACCCAGCGCGTTACCGATTGATGCAACGATACGCCAGGTGGGACGGGCGTCTTTCTTGACGGATCTCCCCCATCGGTCATTGTGAGCGCCGAACTTGTCCCACCGGCTCACCGAGAATCCGTCAAGAGCTCGATCGAGCTCCAGGGTCGCGACGGCGGGACGTATCCGTTGAACGCGCCCCTGGAAATTCGTGAACGAGCCGTGCTTTTCCGTGTACGTAGAAGCCGAGAGGACGATGTCCGCAAGGTCGGTGGTTTGATTGCGGACCGAGGAATGGACGATCAAGACCTCCAGATGAGAGAGTGCCGCAGCAAACTCGGGAAGAGCAGCTACGTCATCCTCGAGCACATAAAGCGCTCTTATGGTTCCGTCCTGAATCCCGTGCAGAATGCCCTTCAAGTCGAGTCCACCCTCGCCCGGATTCACGCCCGCCAACCGGGCACCGAGGCTGTTGGGTGCCTTGTCGTTCCGAATCAGAAAATCGTCCTCGCCTTCACCTTCGTGCAGCGCAACATCGAGGTTCCTCGATCCTACAACTTCCTTCAAGACCTTCTGGAAGACATAGTTATCTTCGTTCGTCGCAAAAGAGGAACCGAGGCCGGCGATTTCAGACTTCTTGAACGAGCGGAGCTCGGATGCGGCCTTTGCAATCGCCTCATCCCATCCAACTTCCACCAGGGTCCCTTCTTTCCGGATCATCGGTCCATTCAACCGCTCCGGGCTGTTGATGGACTTGAAAGTGTTCAAGCGCCCGTTGTCGCACATCCAGGAGGAATTCACGTCATCATTATGACGGGGTGTTAAGCGCAGGACCTGATTGTTCCTCACCCAAATATTTGTATTGCATCCTCTTGCACATCCTGTGCAGACGCTCTCCGTGGAAGACATCTCCCAGACTCGTGATCTGAAGCGGAAATCGGAGCTCGTCAACGCGCCGACCGGGCAAAGCTCAATAACATTCATCGAGTACGCATTGTCCAGCGCAGTTCCCGGAAACGTTGTTAACACAACGTGCGTGCCTCGCTGAGTAAATGTCAGCACCGGTTGCTTCGCAATCTCATCGGCGTAGCGGATGCAGCGCGAACACATGATGCATCGCTCGACATCAAGCATCACGTTCGGCCCCAACTTCACTCGTTTCGGCTTGTGTACCTTGTCTTCTTCAAACCGGCTGAAGCCGGTACTATATTTGTACGAGTAGTCTTGAAGTTTGCACTCGCCGGCTTCATCACAGATCGGGCAATCGAGCGGGTGATTGATGAGAAGAAATTCCATAACGGCCTGGCGGGCTTTGATTACCCGTTCGCTTCGCGTTTGTACTACCATGCCTTCGGCCACCTGGGTCGCGCAAGCGATCGCAAGCTTGGGCATTTTTTCGATTTCGACCAGGCACATTCGACAGTTGCCGGCAACGGATAGCTTTGGGTGCCAGCAGAAGTGGGGAATTTCGATTCCTGCCTCAGCGGCCGCCTGAATGACCGTCAGCTTTGTGTCAACGTCAAGTTGATTTCCATCAATGGTGATCTTAGCCATGACTGAAAGTTCAGCTAATATCCGTCAGGAGAATTGTTTCTTATACACATCGAGACCAACCCGCAACACGTTCAGCGCTTTCCGAAGATCTTCACTCTTGAGCATGAATGCCAGACGCACTTCATTGGCCCCTTTTCCTGGGGTGGCGTAGAAACCTTGCGCGGGGGCTACGAGAACCGTTTCATTCTCGTAGGCAAAATCTTCGATGAGCCATTTGGAGAAATGTTCCGCATCCTGCACAGGCAATCCAATCACGATATAGAACGCGCCTTCGGGTCTGTAATATGTGACGCCAGGAATCGTCTTCAGACCTTCATAGACCGTCTCACGGCGCAGGCGGAATTCCTCCACAATCGGTTCGGTGTACGTCTTCGGCGACGTAAGCAGCGGAACCAACGCGAGTTGCTCGATGGAGGCAACTGAAAGGCGTGCCATCCCGAATTTGAGCGCTGACTGCACGACCTCACGATTATGGCTGGCCAACACCCCTATGCGCGCGCCACAAACGTTGAATCGTTTTGAAGAGCTATCCAGGAGGATGGCGCGGTCGTGGATTTCGGGAAAACTCATCACGCTTATTGCGGGCGTGTCATACGCGAATTCCCGGTAAACCTCATCCGAGAGCAAATAAAGGTTATGTCGTTTGGCGATGCCAACCAGCCTCTGAAGTTCCTCCCTCGAATAGATCGTTCCCGTCGGATTGCCAGGGTTGCAGATAAGGATGCCTTTCGTGCGAGTTGTAATGTGCCGCTCAATCTCGGCTGCGGGCGGAAGATGAAAGCCGTTTTCAATCGAGAGGGCCACAGCTCTCAACCTGACATCTGCAATGCTGGCGAACCCGTTGTAGTTTGTATAGAACGGCTCGAAAACAATCACTTCATCATGTGCGTCACAAATAGCGCACAGGGCGAAGACAATTGCCTCTGAGCCGCCGGCGGTGACGATGATTTCCTTCTCGTCGAGTTGGATCCCACACTGTTCGAAGTACGATTTCCATGCGGACACGGCCTGAGGAAGCCCATTGGAGGGGGCATAGGCGAGTGTCGAAAGCTGCAATTGGCGAATCGTTTCAAACACGATTGGCGACGTCGGCAAATCCGGTTGACCGATGTTGAGGTGGTAGACCTTGATTCCCTTCTTCTTCCTCGCGTCGGCAATTGCGGCAAGCTTGCGGATTGGAGAGTCTTGCATTGTCTTCGCCCGCAGGGAAATCGAAGTCCGCCCCCCCTCCTCAAGAGCCGCAGTTGCGTTTTCTGTTGGAAACGAAATTGCCATGAGCTTGCCTATTGCAGCGTGGTCAGATCGCTGGATTGGGATTCAGGTTGGATAATGACTGTCGAGAGATTGTCTTCTCTGAACAACTCGTGAGCTACCGCCTGGATGTCATCCTGTGATACGACCTCGATTTGTTGGACAATGAAATCAATCGAATTCAACTCGCCAAAGTAGAGTTCTGACGTCCCAAGTCGCATCATGCGGTTGGGAATACTCTCAAGCCCCAGCATCATACTTCCTTTCAACTGGGCTTTTGTGCGATCGAGTTCAGTTTTCGGGACGGGCTTCTTCCTGATCTTCTCCAGCTCGCGCAGGATAAGTTCAATCGATGCGTTCACATGAGTCTTGTCCGTCCCAATGTACGCCCCGAACACACCGGCATCGCTCATCATGTTGGCATAGCTATACACGGAGTAGGCGAAGCCGTACTTCTCTCGAATATTCTGGAAGAGACGGGAGCTCATTCCATCCCCCAGGAGCGTGTTGAGAACCAGAAGCGGGTAGCGTTGCTTGCTTTTAATGCTGAATGCCTGGGTGCCGAGACACACATGTGCCTGCTGAATCGGCTTCTTGAACTCACGCTTCTCCGACTTGATGGCGCGGGGGCCTTTTCTTTGAGCCCAACCGTTCTTCGATCGAGGATCAAGCGTCCCGAGGTATCTTGCGGCAAGAGCGACGAGGGAGTCGTGTCGGATATTCCCCGCCGCGGCGAGGACTATTTTCGATGGAATGTATTGATGTCTTACGTAGGATTGAAGGTCTGACCGGCTGAATGATCGTAGGTTCTTTTCCGTTCCGATGACGGGAAAGCCGAGAGGATGTCTTCCGAAGAGCGTTTTCTCAAAGTAGTCGTGGATGATGTCGTCGGGGTCATCTTCAGCGTTCTTCAGTTCCTCAATAACGACGTTCTTTTCTCTATCGAGGTCCTTCTCTGGGAATCTCGCAAATCGCACAAGATCGGAAAGAACGTCCAGGGCGAGCTCGGCATACTCATCGAGGACTCTGGCATAGTAGCACGTATGCTCCTTCCCCGTGAACGCATTCAGATAGCCTCCGACGGATTCAATGCTCTGCGCGATCTCTTTCACGCCACGGTGTTTCGTTCCCTTGAACACCATGTGTTCAAGGAAATGTGAAATACCGTTGTTCTCCTCGATCTCGTCGCGCGAGCCGGTGTCGATCCACACGCCGAGTGTGACCGACCGGACGGTTGAAATTTCTTCTGACACGACGCGCACGCCGTTGGATAGGACCGTCTTCCGATACGTCGATTGGATCTTCGGCGGGGGCGTCTGAAGGAGTCTCGTTCGTTGCTGGGGAATCCGATTTCGAAAATTCTTTGACATAAGCTCCATGCCCTTGAGGCGCTGGGGAAGTCAACGCAGGCAAAAACCCATAAATCACTGGAAATCATTGAGTTAGTGCGACACCATGATACTTTTTTTTCGCCGGAGAGTCAACAATCCAATTCGCCCCCTTGCTACCTGCTTTGGTGTCGAGACAACTTACCATGATTGATCAACCGTCTCCCTCAACTTTTTTTTTCAACATTGATCTGATTTTGGTGACAACCATGTCTATGGCGACCGTATTCTCCGCACCGCGGGGAATGATCACATCCGCCCAATGTTTGCTCGGTTCGACGAACTCAAGATGCATCGGCTTCACGGTGTTCATGTACTGATTCATTACCGAATCGACTGATCGGCCCCTTTCCAGGATGTCGCGCCTAATTCTTCGTATCAAACGCTCATCCGCGTCGGTGTCGATAAAGATCTTGATATCCATCAGGTCACGCAAGCTCTTCTCAACAAAGATGAGAATGCCGTCCACGATGATCGTTTCCTTCGGTTTGACGCTTCTGGTTTCACTCAGCCGTCGATGTGTCGTGAAATTATAAACGGGTTGCTCTACCGGCCGGCCAGCCCTAAGCTCCCGAATGTGTTGAACAAGAAGATCCGTCTCGAGCGAATCTGGGTGGTCAAAGTTTATGTCGCCCGGCGGTGTACTTCCGTGAGCGTCGATATCCTTATAGTAGGAATCGTGCTGAATGACGGTGACCCGATCCCTTTCAAGGCCTTCAAGGATCTTGCCTGTTACGGTTGTCTTTCCCGAACCGGTTCCCCCGCAAATCCCGATGACGAGTGCTTCCATATTTAACCCTCAGTACCCTCGATGAAAAGTATCCGTGAAGAATATAGGCGAATAACGGTGAACATTCAATCCGAAAGTCCCTTGATAAAAAGGGGTTTATTCACGATCATCGTGCACCATGACACTGAACACCGTCCTCCACTTCATGACGCTCCTCTCGCTTCTCTTCTATTGCGGCGTTCTCCTTTGTTTGATCGTCGGGCTTCGACGGGTCAAATTCAGGAGATCGGTTTGGAAGCCCTTCGTCTCTGTCATCGTCGCCGCCAGAAACGAAGAACAGACAGTCGGCAGGCTTCTCGAAGGGCTGACGCGGCAGTCCTACCGATCCTACGAGATCATCGTTGTCAACGATCGCTCCACAGACAGGACGGCGGAAGTGATCAGCGCATTTGAGAAACAGCACCGTAATCTTCGTCTCGTTTCAGTTGGGCCTCAAAGTGAAATGCCTGCGAAAAAATTCGCTCTCACGAAAGGAATCGAGGTAAGCAGAGGAGAGATCCTGTGTTTCACGGACGCAGATTGCATCGTCCCCGAGCGTTGGCTAGAATATCTCGTCGCATCGTTCGAGGATAACGTCGGTTTGGTTGCAGGATACTCGCCGTACGACTCGACGTTGAAACAGTCGCCAGGGCGAGCGGGTTTCCTGAAGACTCTCCTCGTTGCGTTCATAGAATATGAGGAATTCAAAGGAGCCGCTTGGGCTGCGGGCTCGATTGGTCTTCGTCGCGGATGGCTTTGCACGGGGAGATCTCTTGCCTACCGCCGCTCAGTGTTTGAGGAAGTCCACGGATTCGAGTTGATCAAGAACTCCGTAAGTGGCGATGATGATCTCTTCCTGCAACTTGTGAGGAAGAATACGAAGTGGAAGATCCGCTATTTGACCAGTCCCGAGAGCCAAGTTCGCACGGCTCCGGAAAACACTGTTCGCGGCTTTCTTCGACAGCGAGTCCGGCACTTCTCCGCCGGCAGGGCCTTTTCACCCCTGCTGAAGCTCTTCTTTCTTCTCGTTCACGGTGCCAATCTTTGCCTCTTCACAGCGTTCATACTCAGTCTCGTTTCGAGCAACTACTCGTTCGGATTGTGGACGTTTGATGTGAAGATCCTGGCGGACTTTGCCCTCTTCGCGGTTGCGGCTTCGACCTTCCGCCAATGGAAGTTCGCGGCTTCCTTCCTTTTGATGGAAATTCTCTACATCTTGTACAACACGCTGGTCGGACCCCTTGGATTCTTCGGTCGCGTCGGATGGAAACAGGAGTTGAACAGAATTCTTGAGCCTTCCGTCTCGCGAAACCAATAAGACAACAGAATGCTATTCCGCTCGCGCTCCGCGACCTCGTGAGCGAATGTTCCGCCGGGCCCAGACTCTGCCGAATGACATGATCGCGCTCCTCGCGTTCCTACTCGTTACCTCCTTGATGTATTACGTGCTGTTTCTCCATCGCGTGCGGCGTGGTTTGGGCGCTCTGAACGAAAGGGGTCTGCACAGTGCTCCGGAGTTTGTCAGTATCGTTGTCGCCGCCAGGAATGAAGAGGCGAACATCCTTACTTGCCTGCAGTCACTTCTCCATCAGCAGTACCCTTCAGACAAATATGAGATCATCGTGGTCGATGACGGANNATGACGGATCGACGGATCGTACCGTCGAGGAGTTGAGCCGATTCGCCCGCGAAGAAAGAGCGCTCCCAGTGATAGTCGTGTCGTTGAAGGATGGCGCCAACGTTTACGGAAAGCCTTACGCCATCGCGAGGGGCCTTGAGAAGGCCCGAGGCGAGATTATCCTTTGCACGGATGCGGATTGTATTGTTCCTCAGAAATGGATGGCCTCGATGGTTCGACGATTTGAGCCGGACGTGGCATTTGTCGCCGGCCCGGTTATCGAGCGACCGCAAGGTTCGTTC
>DMMN01000104.1 GCA_003453835.1 Bacteroidota bacterium
CTGCGAAGCGGTCAACTTGAGGATGATTAGTTCAAACGAAACAAGATTCCCATCTTCAAGCCGAAAGAGAAGAAGCTCATCCTGACGGCGGAATCTGTTGTGCGATCTATGACATCTGTTCCGTCTCCACGTCGCATCGACCCGAGGAAATCCCACCGCACGTCAACTCCAAGAACGCCATAGAGCGTCTCATCGAGCTGCGTCTGTCCGACGGCGTCAAGCTTGATTCCCAAGCCGCTTGCTTTGAAAACCTCCTCGCCTCCGAAGACCGCGAAGCTTTGGCTAAGACGACCGAAGTGATACCCGAGCCCGCCCCCAAACTTGAGCCTATATCCTTCTCCAATGTCCAGGTAGTGGAGGGTCAAGCTCGGCAAGTGAACCTGATAGGCAAACTCCGACCGGGAGAATCCTCCGCGGTCGTCAAACGAGTACGACTTGAGCATCAGACTGTATTCGAGTTCCGCACTCACGTCTTCCGTGATCTGGACTTCCGGCACGACGAAAAACTCGACTACCGTAGAGAACTCGCCCACCTGCTGGTCCAATCGAGGCCGCGCAGCCCCGTTGATATAGTCATTCAATGAAGTCGCAGAGTGGGATCCGACCGCCATTCCAGCGGCGATGCCGATGAATCTAGGGGATGACACAGCAGTCGCCTGCCTTGCCCAAGTTTCATGAGCAAGAAAGGCACACAGAAAAAGCAAAGCCCGAAGCGAAGAACTTCGGATTCGAATCACAGCGACACCGGTACTCCCACCCGGAGCGACTCGACAATCTTGAACGTTGCGATGCTCGTGGTGGTGAGGCTTTCGAACGAGATGGGGGATGCACCGGCGTTCTGGATCGCCTGCAGAAATGAATGCACTTCCTCGCGGTGTCCTTTCTCGATCGCTGAAAGCTTGAAGTCCCGCTTTCTCCCCTGCTGATAGAGCGTGAGATATTGGAAGTTGTCGATGATCGCACTCCGACTTGTAGAGGAAATCTCGACACGCTCTTTCGGCATCGAAGGATCTCCGTTGGCAAGGTAGGTGATCGTCCCGATAGAACCGTCTTCGAATTTCAGCGTCACGATCACAGAGTCGTCATCCTGTGAGCCGGCTGCGGCCGAAGAAAGCGGCTCGGTAAAGACTTTCACGGGTCGAGACTCCGTTACATACTGCATGAGATCGACAAAGTGGCACACCTCGCCGATGATTCTTCCTCCACCCTCGTCAAGATCGCGTGTCCAGTGGGTTATCGGCACAAGCCCTGCGTTGACGCGGTAGTTGATGACGAAGGGACCGACGGCGTTTTCGAAGAACCGCTTCACTTGCCGGCAGTGAGGGGAGAAGCGACGGTTGAAGCCGACCAGAACGATTGGAGATTTCGTTTTGCCGACCTCATCATAAGCGCTCCGGATTTGCTTCAGTTCCTCCAGCGATAGGGCCAACGGCTTCTCAACAAAAACATGTTTTCCCGCTTTGAGAGCGTCGATCGCATAGCGAGCGTGGAGGTTGTGCCGGGAGGCGATGAACACGGTGTTGATGGACGTGTTCTCGAGGATCTCCTTCGGCTCCGTCGTCGCGAAATCGAAACCAAAGTTTCGGGCGACGTTGGCGGCATTGAGACCATTGCCCGTGCAGACGCCGACCAGGACAGTCCCCCCTTCCTGCTGGAGGTTCGGCAGAAGAAAGCCCTGCGCGAAGTTTCCCGCCCCCAGAAAGCCGACGGTCACTTTTCCGAGCGGCTCCACGACGGTTGTGCGGGGGATCGAAATCATGCGCGGCAGATTCTCGAACTCATCAGGCCCTCCACTCCCATAGTCAAGCAGGACGCCGATGTAACGGTCTCGCTTTTCTTTCTTCCCGCCGGCGATCAGCGCATACGCGGATTTCGCATCGTCGATGCCGAAACGATGCGTCGTCAGTTTCCTCACATCGATAGCCCTGATCGCCAGAAGGCGAAGGAACTCCTGCAAGTTGCCTTTCTCCGACCAACGAACGTAACCGATGGGATACTCGTGGCCCCGTTCCTCGTAGGTGGCATCGTATCGTCCCGGACCGTAGGAGCGGGAGAGTCTGAAATCCAATTCCTTCATGTAGTAGGGTCCCCGCGGGAGATCGAGGCCGACATCCCCCACCAACACGACGCGTCCCTTCTCCCTGCAAAGCTCGCCGGCCAGCGCCACAGGATCGTCACTCGGTGTCGCAGCCGCGATGATGACTGCATCTGCTCCCACACCCTGTGTAAACGAGCGGACCACATTCCTGACGTCGCCGGCTTTTCGCATCAGCGCGACGTCCGCGCCACACGACTTCGCGAGATCCACCGCTGCCGCATCAAGATCGATCCCGATCACGCGGCAACCATTCGCCTTCAGCAACTGGACGGTCAACTGCCCCACCAGGCCGAGCCCGATGACGGCCACCGTCTCACCAAGCGTCGGCTCTGCTTGTCGCACGCCCTGCAACGCGATGGCCCCAAGTGTCGTGTAGGCCGCCTCATCGTACTCGACATTCTCCGGTATTCTTGCGCAGAGGTTTTTGGGGATCAGCAAGTATTCCGCGTGGCTGGCGTAGCCTCCACCCGCACAAGCGACGCGATCTCCCACCTTAAAGCCCAAAACACCCTCGCCCACTGCAATCACGACGCCGGAGGCGCTGTACCCGAGGGCCGCTCTTGTTTCGAGCTGCGTCTTGACTCTCCGGTACGTCCGCAACAATCCGTACTGCTTCACCTGCTCCAACACTTTCAGGACGAGGTCCGGATGCGCCCTGGCCTTCTGCAGCAGCGACGTCTTGCGCTGGGTAATGGAAGCCTTTTCCGTTCCGGCGCTGATCACCGAGAACCGGGCTTTGACGAGGAGATGCCCGGCCTTCAGCGCCGGAATCGGCACCTTGTCGACCGAGATGTCTCCAGTTTTGTTGTGTTGCGTAATTTGTTTCATGGCTCAAGCCGTCGTGCCAACGTCGATTCCCGCTTCGGAAATCCGAAATTGGTCTTTGATGAAATAATAGAGTCCGATCCCCGTCGTCATGAAATATCCCACCTCATGAGTTACGATTGAATAGCTGAGAGCAGTCGCTGAATCTGCTCCGTAGAGCTGGACCAGGGCGAGGGTCAGAAACGAGTGGTAGGTACCCATTGCTCCCGGAGCGGGAAGAATATAAGCAATTGAAGAAGCCGTCAACAGAACAATGGCGGCATCGATTCCGAGGCCGAGGTGCGCCAGGTCATGGAAAGCCAAGAGGGCGAAGTACAGCGCTGACGCGTAGAGCGACCAGATCAACAAACTCAAACCGATGATGGGCAAAAACGTCTGCCGCATCTTCGCAACGGCGAAGCCATCCAGGAACGATTGGACGAGTCGGTCAAACGGATCCCGGAATCGGCGAGGAACAATCGGTTTGACAAAGCCGACCAGTTTGAAAACGACATCGCCTTTCAGAAACAACAGGATGAAGAAGATCAACGAGGCGAGCGATCCTACGAGAAAAAACGGCCTGACCGCATCGACATTATCCGTGAACGGGAGGAGAACCTTTGGGGAGAGTACCACGACGGAACAGAGCACCAACGAAAACGTCACCATATCGAGAATGCGCTCGACCACCACTGTTCCCAGCGCCGATGTTTTGGAGACGGATTCTGATCTGCCGATGGCATACGCCCGCACAACCTCCCCCACGCGGGGCAGGATGTTATTGAACAGGTATCCGATCATGACGGCGGAGAAGAGATTCCGCGTCGATGTCTTTTCCTTGATCGGCGCGAGAAGATACCGCCACCGGACTGCACGAATCCAATGGCTCGTGATGCCGACGGGAAACATCAGGAGTACCAACAGGTAGTCGACGCGCTGCAGGGACTTCCAAATGTCGGAAAAATTCGTTCCTCGAAACGCAAGATAGAGAAAGACGCCGGCGATGATAAAACTCAGGAGGGTCCGGAACAGCTTCTTGAAATGTGAGGGCATGAAGGCGTGGCGATGGTTAGCGGAGATCGACAAGCTCGGTTCCGGGGGGCGGAGTGAACGAGAACCGGCTGTCTTTGATGTCTGAGTTCAGCTTCACATCCCTCACCGTGTACGTCGTTTCGGTGTCATTCACGTCGGTCGTCTCGACCTTTCGGATAATCCAGGTTCCTTCCTCCACCCACACTTTCATCGACTTGATGAAGGACTGATCGTCCTTCGGGACAAGCTTCAGCACAACAAGCCGGGTGTCACCCGACTTCTCCCTTCCGATGAGCGAGGAATAGTAATTCGTCGGAAGACGGAGCAGGAACTGCTCGGGTGACAGAGAGTTTTGATTCTCTTTGTACCGATCGACGATGACCTGCTTATTGACGGGCGAGTAGGCCCAGACCGTGGACCCGTCGGTGACGAGGGTCTGGTGTTCGGATTCGACGCGGAATTTGTTCGGCCGTTTCATCGTCAGCGTGCCGCTGAAATTCTGCTCGATCTTTGAGAATCCAAACTTGACCAACTGTGTAAACCTGGCGGTCGCGTCCTCGATCGAATTGTATCGCTGCCTGACCTTCTCGGTCACATCTTTCGCCTCCAGCTCCTTCTCTTGTGCGAGGGCTGTGACAAGTGAACCCACAATCCATATTCCAAACTTCAGAGTCCTCATCTCATATGCTCCGCAAGATGGCGTCGAGCTCGGCTTCCGTTTCGATCAACACCTCACGCGCTTTGCTCCCGTCGAACGGTCCCACAACGCCCGCCGCTTCAAGTTCATCGACCAGCCGGGCAGCGCGAGAATAGCCGACTTTCAGCCGGCGCTGGAGGAGCGAGACCGAGCCCTGCTGGTGGCGGACCACGATCTTCGCCGCCTCCTCGAACAACTCGTCGCGTGACCCGTTGCCCGCCATTCCTCCCACCTTTTTCTTCTCAAACACGGAGGGGAGTTTAGCGGGATGCGTGTACCCTTTTTGTTTCGCGATATGGTTCATGACGCGCTCCACCTCATCGGTGGAGATGAACGCGTTTTGGATGCGGATCGGTTTCGGACTTCCGGAAGGAAGATACAGCATGTCGCCGTTGCCCAGGAGCTGGTCGGCCCCGTTCATGTCAAGAATCGTCCGCGAGTCAATCTTCGACGCGACCTGATAGGCAATCCTCGCCGGGAAATTCGCTTTGATGACGCCCGTGATAACGTCAACGGACGGGCGTTGGGTGGCAAGGACAAGATGAATTCCGACAGCGCGCGCCAATTGTGCGAGCCGTGCGATCGGTTCCTCGACCTCGCGAGCCGCCGTGATCATCAGATCGGCAAGTTCGTCAATGACGACAATGAGATACGGGAGCCTTCGATGCTTCATCGTTTCGGTGTCGTGCAGCCGTCCGCTCTTGAAGCGCTCATTGTAATCAGCAATATTCCGCACGCCCGCTGCCGCAAGACGATCGTATCTCTTTTCCATCTCGATCTCGACGCTTTTGAGAGCAAGCACGGCGTTGTTCGGTGTGGTGATGATCTCTTCGGTGATGTCCGGCGAAACGGCAAGGTAATGGCTCCGGAGTTTTCCAAAGAGGGAAAGCTCGATCTTCTTCGGATCAATGATGATAAACTTGACATCGCTCGGATGTAGCCGGTAGATGAGGCTCACGAGGATGGTATTGATGCCGACACTTTTTCCGGAACCCGTCGAGCCGGCGATGAGCAGGTGAGGCATCTTGGAGAGATCATCGACGTACACTTCGCCCGTGATCGTCTTCCCCATCGCCAAGGGAAGAGCGCCTTTCGCATCCCGGAACTTCGATGAATTGATGATGCCCCGCAACGTGACAAGAGCAGGATGGTGATTCGGGATCTCGACACCCACCGTTCCCTTGCCCGGGATCGGGGCGATAATGCGTATCCCCTTCGCCTTCAGGGCAAGTGCGATGTCGTCCTGGAGACTTTCGATCCGGCTTATCTTGACGCCGGTGGCGGGGACGATCTCGTACAGCGTCACCACCGGGCCGGGCGTCACGGACACGCTCTCGATCTCCACACCGAAGTCGGCAAGCTTGGACCGAAGGAGCTCCGCATTCGCTTTCAGCTCGCTTTCGTCAACCTCCTCGCTTCCGCGCGAAGGATCCAGAAGCTCGACGGACGGGAAGACATAGTCGATCTCTTCATCGCCAATCGTCTCTCCACGCTCATCAAAATCTACTTCCTCCTCCCGGACCGGTGCGTTGATGTCGAGCGGGAGATCGCCATCTGTTGCCCCGGGGGCAGGCGTTCCGTTGAGATCCTCCGCTTCCTCTGCCACCCGCTCTTCCGGTTCGACGATCCGGTGTTGAGGTTTTGGAATCGGTCGATTCGGCGAGACAATCGGCGGGAGCGGTTCTTCGACATCTCGTTTGATTTCAATCTGCCGCGTTGAGGCGGCGCGGGTCATTGCTTTCTTCGCTTCGGACTTCTCCCGAGCCGCCGCTCGCTTTTTCGAAATCCAATCACGCAGACGCCCAATCCATTCTTTCAATCGTTCGTACGTCTGCTGGATATCCAGATCGACAAGTAACATGAGAACAACGCCGAGGAGCCCGAGCAGAAGGAGGAAGCTTCCGACAAGGCCAATGAGCTTGGAAAGTGCGTTCGCTACGAAATTGCCGACCACGCCGCTCCATTCCGTCGAGAGGGTCGGGATCTCGCCGATCAATCGGACGGAGCCCATCAATGCCGAGAAGAGCAGTGCCGTGGCGACGATGTAGTTGGTGGCGAGGATCAGCTTGTGAAGTTCCTTCCGCCGAAGGAGATGCCATGACCATGCAAGCGTCAGGAACGGAAGCACGATGACGCCGTACCCGATCGTTGAGTTGATGAACCAATTGGAAAGGATCGCGCCGAGCAGGCCCAGGAGATTTTGGGTTCGATCGGCTTTTGCCTGGAGTGCCTCATCGGGCGTAAGGACTTTCCAGAGGTCCCAGATGCTGATTTCACCGTTCGCCTGATCTGCGGAGGTGTAGGAAACGAGGCTGAGCAGCAACATAAACGAGCACAGGATGCCGAGGAAAGCGAGAATCTGGCGGCGCCGGCGCGGGCTTTGCTTTTCAGGTTCTTGTTGGCGAGGTTCCGGCATTCAGGTTGCTTTCACCGTGGCTAGGCGGTCAACTTAGACTTTGCAGCTTGGTCGGACTCGATGGCCGGCGTCTCTTCCTTGCGCAGCTTGATGACGTTTCCGGTCAGAACGGGAAGAACTGGAACCGTGTCGATTTCCGCACAGAGTCTGACATCCTCTCCGAATCCGATCTCCGTCAAGTACCGGCCGTGTTCTGATTTTCTCATCATTTTCAGAATGGAGCGGCCATAGGCCTTGTGCAGTGCCTGTGCGGCGAGCGAAGAATCCGTCAACTCGACGTTCAACGATTTGTCTTCCGCAAGCTTTCGCACGATCATCCCGGCACAGATCGAGTCTTCCAGACTGAAACTGCTGAGCGTGTTCGCGCGCCCCGCGCAGACAATAAGAAAATCGGAGCTGATCCCCCTCATGAACTCAACGACACGAGTCAGGTTGACGAACGAGGCGACGGCCAGGTTCCGGGCGAACCGACTCTTGTACATTGCGACCGATCCGTTGGTCGTGCAGAAGATGATCGATTTTCCCTTCACAGTGGCTTCCGAGTATTCCGACGGCGAATTGCCAAGATTGAAGCCCTGGATCATTTTCCCGTTCCGCTCGCCGCCTCGCAGTGTCACATCGCCGAACAGGCTTCCGGAAATCTTCACCGCGTTCTCGATGCTCTCGACGGGAATGATTTCACGGGCACCGTTCTTGAGCGCCACGGCGATGGTTGTGCTCGAACGCAGCACATCGATAACGATCACGTTTCGATCACGAAGCTCCAGTTCGTCCAATTCAGTCGGGGTAAAGCTCAGGTCAATTTTCATGGCAACGCTCTTTCATCACTTATGCTCTCAGCAAGAATGGAACTTTAACGATTGACGCCTCCACTTCTCTTCCCCGAATTCGCACATTCACCGTGCATCCACTCCGGGCATAGTCGATTGAGACATACCCCATCCCGATGGCACGCTGAAGTGAAGGAGAAAAGCTCCCGCTCGTGACTTCTCCCACGACGGCACCGTCGACGGCCAACGGATACCCGTGGCGGGCAACGGCTTTTTCAGAGAGGGTAAAACCGACAAGCCGCCTTTTCAATCCCATCGACTTCACCTTGTCGAGAACCGACTTCCCGATGAAGTCGCCTTTGTCCAGCTTCGTGATCCAACCCAGCCCGGCCTCCAGCGGGTTCGTCGTCTGGTCGATGTCATTGCCGTAGAGGCAGTAACCCATCTCAAGCCTCAGCGTATCACGTGCGCCGAGTCCCACAGGCCGGATGTCGAATTCCTCTCCTGCTTCGAAGACGGCTTGCCAAACCCGTTGACCGACTGAGGGATCCGAATCGAAATACAGCTCAAATCCCAATTCGCCGGTGTACCCGGTGCGCGAGATGATCATCGGCACGCCTGCAATCGAGCCGCGCACATAATGATAGTACTCGATCTTCGAAAGGTCCACATCCGTGAGTTTCTGCAATGTTGCAGGCGACTTGGGTCCCTGAACGGCGAGCAGCGAGAGAGAGTCACTGGTATCGCGCAACTCCACCTCTCCCGAGACATGCGCTTGCAGCCACGTGAAATCTTTCTGAATATTCGAAGCGTTCACCACCAGCATGTATCGATCCCCAAGGTGATACACGAGGAGGTCGTCCACGATGCCGCCGTCCTCGTAACACATCGCGGAATAGTGGGCCTTCCCTTCCGACAGCTTTGAAACATCGTTCACCAGTACTCTCTGAAGGAATGCCGGCGCATCCTTCCCGATCACTTCAAACTCACCCATGTGCGACACATCGAAGACGCCGACATGGTTCCGGACGGCGTGATGCTCTTCCATGATTCCGACGTACTGCACCGGCATTTCGAATCCTCCAAACTCAACGAGCTTGGCTCCGATGGACTGATGAATGCCGTAGAACGGAGTACGTTTCATGGTGCGTCAAATCCGATGGAAGTCGTGGGATCCGTGGGACTCACGATTTCTCCCGGCTCTTCTTCCAATCGGCCAGGAATCGTTCCAGACCGATATCTGTGAGGGGGTGTTTGATAAGCTGATCGATCACCTTAAAGGGCATCGTGCAGATGTCCGCACCGATCATTGCCGCATCAACAACGTGAACCGGATGTCGAACGCTCGCAACCAGCACCTGTGTCTCGAAATCGTAGTTCTTGTAGATCGTCACGATCTGCCGGATGAGATCCATGCCGTTCTGGCTGATGTCGTCCAATCGTCCGATAAAGGGACTGATGAAGAATGCGCCGGCCTTCGCCGCAAGCAGCGCCTGGTTCGGCGAGAAACAGAGAGTGACGTTCGTGCGAATGCCCTCCGCCTTGAGAGACTTCACGGCCTTGAGTCCTTCCTTAATGAGAGGGACTTTCACAACGATGTTCTTGTGAATTGCAGCAAGGTCACGGGCTTCCTTCATGATTCCCTCGTAGTCCGTGGCAACGACTTCGGCGCTGATGGGTCCGTCCACGAGGGAACAAATCTCTTCCAACAGCGGACGGAACTCCTTCCCCTCTTTCGCGACAAGGCTCGGGTTGGTCGTCACTCCGTCCAACACCCCCAGGCTCGCCGCCTCTTTGATTTCTTGAATGTTTGCAGTGTCGATAAAGAATTTCATCGAACGTCGTCCTTCGGGATTATCCTTTGTATTGATCGGTGATATCTTTGTCTTGCTTCGCGGAGAGGAAGTGGAAATCATCCATTGCGAGCGAGGGGTCGGGAATGAGCTTAATCCTCACCCAGAACTTGAACATGATCTTTGTCAGACGGCTGATCGTGCCGTGCGTGAGGTATTCGGCAATAGAGGGATTGACCCGCAACTGCAGGCGGTATTCACGCGACTCCGACTTGAAGCGTTTGATCCATCGCTCGATCTGGTTGAGCGTAGTCGTCTTCGACTGAACAAGACCGGTGCCTCCGCAGGTCGGGCACGCGTCGCTGAAGCTCATCTGGACATTTTGACGGATGCGCTGGCGAGTAATCTGCATCAGGCCAAACTCCGTTAGCGGAAGGGCGGTCACTTTTGCGCGGTCCTTTCTCAGCTCCTTCTTCATCTCATCGTAGACTTTTTTTCTGTTCTTATCGTCCTCGAGATCAATGAAGTCGATCACAATAATGCCGCCGATATCCCGAAGGCGGAGCTGGCGGCAGATCTCTCTCGCTGCTTCCAGGTCGGTGCGGAGCGAGTTCAACTCCTGTTCCTTCTTGGCTGCGTACCGCCCGCTGTTGACGTCGATGACTGTCATCGCCTCGGTCTTTTCGATGAAGACGTAGCCTCCGCTCTTGAGCCACACCTTTTTGCTCATGAGCGCCTCGATGTCTTTTTCGACGCCGTACTTGTCAAAGACCGGCTCCCGGTCTTTATAGTATTCAACCCGATTGAGCATATCGGGGGACATCCACTGCACGTACGCCTTTATTTCTTTGAACAGCTTCTTCTCATCGACGACGACGTGTTCAACCGTTTCGCTGAAGAGATCGCGAATCACGCTCGACGTGGTTGTCATGTCTTTGTACACGAGCGCGGGGGCCTTCTCCAGCTTGACGGCCTTCTCGATATTGCGCCAGACCCTCAGGAGCTCCTCGAGATCCTGCTTGATCAGAGCGTCTTCCTTCCCTTCGGCAACCGTGCGAATGATTGCTCCGAATCCGGCGGGAAGGATCGATCGGACCACCTTCCGAAGCCGGCGCTTCTCTTTGAAGTCCGTCAGCTTCTTCGAGACGCCGACCTTTCCGTCGAACGGGAGGAGCACGAGGAATCGTCCGGGAAGCGAGATCTCGGAGGTGACACGGACTCCCTTCTTGCCGATCGGCTCTTTGGTAATCTGAACCAGTATATCCTGACCTTTTTGGAGATCGATTTCCTGTTCACGCCGGCGTTCAAAGCCTCGGTTACCGTTTGTCGGAGGCCGTTTTTCGACACCGGAAGCCGGGGGAGCCGCTCCTGGCGTGCCGGTTCCGGCCTCCTTCGCGCGGGCCGCTGATCCGTGAGGAGGTGCTTCCTCATCCTCATCATCTTCAAAAAGGGCGTTGTATTCCGAAAGGGAGGACCCGATGTCGGAAAAATGGAGGAAAGCGTCCTGTTGAAGCCCTACATTGATGAACGCGGCGCGGATGCCGGACATAATCTTGGCGACTCGGCCGAGATAAATGTCCCCCACCATGCGTTCTTTTCCGGGCGTTTCGACGAACAGCTCGGCAAGCCTGCCGTCTTCAAGGATGGCGATACGGTGTTCGTTCGCCGTGGAGTTGATGATAATGTCTTTTTTCATAGGGGTACACGTTCCACCTCCGGCTCCACATGATGGATTCACAACACATCGCAATGGACGATGATGGACGCAGCCCCATTGAACGCGGCCCGAAGCCGCAGGGGAACACTCCTGTGTGTTCAAGTCCATATCGACCAAAGCGCCGCGCGTGATGGTCCCTGGTCACAGCATCAGGGACCCGCCATTGACGCGCAAGACGGGTGGTCACAAAAAGAGTAAGTAGTATTGGAATGAGGAACATTGGATTGACGTTGCTTCGATTCTGTCATCCCGATCCTTCGAGATGCACGGCCAACGAAGGGGCCTTACGACATCGCGGCGGCTCGTGAAAGAGCAGCCGACAAGAGGAGCAACTTCTACGGCCCCCGAACCTTTCGTTCGGGTCTGACTGGAAACCTGGGAGGCGAGACCGCTATCGATGTTTCTCGGCTTCGGACAAGCTACAGCAATGTCTCCGTATCCGTGGCAAAATTCCCTTGGGCCGCCGATCCGGCGTGGGTCGAGCAGACCGAAAACAAATCGAGGTCAAGCGACCCTGCGTCACACAAAACTCTTTGCCGACCGTTGCTTCCTTCCGGACCTGGCGGGGTTGAGCAACGTCTTGTTGC
>DMMN01000342.1:0-941 GCA_003453835.1 Bacteroidota bacterium
ATGAAAGTCTTCGAGAACATAGCTGAATACCAGGTCTTCAAGCGCAAGTACGAGATGATGGGACAATTGGAGGAGGAACGGTTGAGGGAGGCGGCTGAAGATCCAAAGGCGCTGGAAGATTTCCTGATTTTCGTGGACGACGTTCGCTCGCTGAACATCGAGCCCGAAGCGGCAGTAGAGCAATTGGATGATGAGCTTGCAACCGATATCGAGCGTCAAAAGCTCCTTGCACGATATCCTCTGATCAAGGACAGCGACCGTCTTTGACGACAAGTTACCGTTGCATGTTGTTATCATCCCGGGATTGTGCTACATTGCACCCGTCAACAACTATGCTTATGAAAGTCTTCGAGAACATAGCAGAATACCAAGTCTTTAGGCGTAAGTACGAGATGATGGAGCAATTGGAGGAGGCCGAAGGCCGGCTGGATGAGTCGGGGGAGGAGCATCTCAGAGCGATGCTGGATTTTTGTGAGTTTGTGGCGAAAGTTCAAAAGAACACGAGGGAAGACGAGGATCTGGCGCGAGAAAAACTCCAGGCACGCGTTGCGCTCCAGGGAATTTTTTCGAAGGTTCCCCTGCGACACGGTTGACGCGACTTGAAAAGGCCTTCCGTGAATTTGAAAGAAGTGACGTTCTTGAAATGTTGACCGCCATGCTCAATAAGAAGGGGAATGTGCGGAGATGTTGAACAAGCAGTTTTGTCGCCGTTTCCCCGATGCACCGTTGCCCAGTTGCTGCGGGTTCCTTCTCATCACCTCGAGACACTTGCCTTTCCCTTCATAAGAAAACCTCCACTGCTTCTCAAATCCGTATCCCAATCCTCTCTGATCTCCCGATCGCCATTTCTTCCTTTCCTATCGGAATCCCAGCGCGGTAGAGGCCCTAATTCCCACGTTGTGATCCTTCTCAGATTTCCTTACATTGCACCCGTCAACAAC
>DMMN01000342.1:1044-1248 GCA_003453835.1 Bacteroidota bacterium
AGAAACGATCAGCCGTCTTGATGCATTTTTGACTGACCATCGGCTTCCGTACTCGATGATCGGTGGAATCGCGATGATTGCCCATGGCTACCAGCGGTTCACGCAAGATATCGATATCGTCATTGCGACAGATGTCCCATCCTTACGAGGGGTAAGTGCCTTATTGCTTACTCAGTACGTTCCTCGAAAAGAGAATCCCGTGGA
>DMMN01000342.1:1301-7300 GCA_003453835.1 Bacteroidota bacterium
AGAAAAAAATCGACCTCGTGTACCTGAGAAGAACTGCGGCTGGTTTTATTGACCTCGAGCGGAGCGATATCCTCGAAAGCGTGAACAGGTTCTTTCCGGAGAAGTAACAATAGTCGGCATTCACCTCGACAGCCACCCATTCCCCTTCACAAAAAATCTCCACTTCCTCTTTTTGCCACTGTTGATCCCGATCCTTGTCGATGTGCTGATGATGGAGGCTGAAATCCGCCCCCCATCGGCAATGTAAATCTCATCCCCAAGCAAATCCACNNCCCAATTCCAAACGCTTGGCAGAACTTCGCCGGCCCGTTCGTCAGATTCCCCAAATCGCCCCTTCTCCGTTTCCCCGATTCTCCGTTTCCCCCTTTCGCCTCATTCTCGACATTCCCCGTCATCTCTGCCCCCGTTCCCCTTGGATTCCGGTTCTTGATCATCCGTTCCATTCCCTCAATCGGCTCTACTCCCCTGATCAGCACCGCTTCCCCTTTCCCCTCCGGACCGGTTACCACATTCGCGCAGAAGTGCATCCCGTACGTGAAGTAGACGTACAGATGGCCACCGTTCCAGAACATCGCGTCGTTCCGCTTCGTCCGGCCTCGATAAGAATGAGAAGCCGGATCTCCTTCACAGTAAGCTTCCACCTCGACGATCTTGCCGACGAGGCGTTTGCCATTCAGTGTGCGCACGAAGTACTTGCCGAGGAGGTCTCTTGCGACTTGAAGGGTGGGGCGGAGGTAGAATGAGTGGGGGAGTTTTTTCAAATGCTGAGCGTAGAAGAATCGAAATGGTGAACTCAATGATCGAACTGCAGATCAATTCTATAAGCCTACAAACGTCACTCTGACGGCACCATTATGCTCAATCACAAAGGACATGCTGGGAGTCTCGTCGCTTCCTACGGCCGGTTCTCAATCAACCTTCTTCCGAAAATCCCTCATGATTCTCTCAACATCCTCCTCCGTCAATCCCGAACCGTAAACCTTCCCTTTGCCGTCCCCCGCCGCTTGTTTCGCCCTCTCAAGATCCCCTTTTTGATCGTCCTCCCGGGCTCCGGCATCAGACTTCTGAGTACTGACCTCTGACCTCCGACTTCCGACCTCTGATCTCAGAGTTCCGACCTCCGGCCTCTGAACCAAAACATTCCCCGCCTTTAGTCGAATTCGCTCTTCAATCTCTTCAATCCAGGAATGTCCGGGAGATGGCGTGAGTTCCTGTCGAGTTGGAACGGTTGGCTGTTTCTGTGCCAGCGGAGCCGCCGCTGACTTCGGCAAGTACTTCTCCGGCGGATTGATCGGCCTCGTTTCGAACGCGAGCCGCTTGACGTTGATGAGATGCTTGGCGGAAAGGTTTTCCGAGATGATCGAACCGCCGAACGTGCCCGGACCAAGCGTCATGGACGGCAGCAGCTCATTCGTGTAGCCGACCGCACCGAGCGCCGCCTGCGTGTTGACCAACACCCTGAACGCCGGTTTCTCGAGCCCAAACTTCAGGATGACTTCAGAATCGGAGGAATGAATCACCATCGAGTGGCCGATGCCTCCGAACTCCAGCATCTCGATGCACTTCTCGCATCCTTCCTGCCATCCGTTCACGGTAAAGAACGACAGAACGGGGGAAAGCTTCTCGCGGGAAAGTGGATACTCCCGACCCACGCCGGGAAGCTCGGCGATGATCACCGTTGTGTCATGCGGGATTTCGAAGCCCGCTTTCCTGGCGATGAACAAAGGTGGCTTGCCGACGATCTCCGGATTGATTGCTCCTCGTTGATCGAACATCGTTCGACTCAGACGGGCAATTTCTTCGGGAGAGCAAAAGTACGCACCTTGTTTTTTGAACTCCTCAATGGCGAGTTTCTTCAACGGCATATCCACGATCACCGCCGACTCGGTTGAACACAAGACGCCCCAATCGAACATCTTGCCGCTGACGATATCCACGACGGCTTTCTTGACGTTCGCCGTTCGCTCGATGAATGCCGGGACATTCCCTGATCCGACACCGTACGCCGGCTTGCCCGAGCTGTACGCGGCCTTCACCATCGGATTCGAGCCGGTCGCAAGGATCACCGCCGTCTTCTTGTGCTTCATCAGCTCGTTCGTCCCCTCGATGCTCGGAACGGACATGCAGGCGATGAGCCCCGGAGGAGCCCCCGCCGCCTGAGCCGCTTCGGCAACGATCCTCGTTGCTTCGAGCGTTGAGTTGACAGCTTTCGGGTGCGGGCTTGCGACAAAGCCGTTTCTCCCTTTCACCGAGATGATCGCTTTGAACATCACGGTGGACGTCGGGTTCGTCGACGGAATCAGTGCAGCGACAACTCCCATTGGCTCGGCGATCTCGATGATCCTCTTTTCCTTGTCGTCGTGAATGACCCCTACGGTTTTCAAATCCTTGATCGATTCCCAGACGCGTTTGGTCGCGAACTCGTTCTTCTTCTTCTTGTCCTCGGGCTTTCCGAATCCCGTTTCCTCGTGGGCCATCTTGCCAAGTTTCTCAGCCGCCGCGTACCCTGCATCGACCATCGCCTTCACAATGGCATCCACTTTCTCCTGCGTGAAGCTGCGAAAGGCAAGCTGTGCCTCCTTGGCGTTGTTGACAAGGTCCCGTGCATTCTGAACAGATTGAAGGTCTTTATCGAGAGACATATTTGCTCTCTCCGTGAGTGACGATGGCTGTGGACTGGCAGTTCGTGCCGACGCTTGGCAAAGATAGTCATTTTCGGTCTTGAGTGCAAAGCTGGATATTCCAAAGGAGTTCCGTGATCGTTCTTAGCGTTCGTGTAATTCGCGTGTTTGGTGGGCATTAAGTCGAGGTGAGCAGTTACGTAATTTCAACTTGATTTTGGAACGAAATCGTATAGTTTGAGACCAACCTCGAACCGTCAACCACTTACCCCAACGACATCTCGCATGCTGAACTACGTTTGGATCTCACTCATCGTGATCGGTCTCCTTGTCGCCGCGGGGAACGACATCAAAGACGAAGCACAAAATACGTACAGAAACGGAGTGGCGCTTCATGCGTCGCTGGTTCTTCAGAAAGCGNNGACGGCGACCGCTGAGATCCGACAACCGGTTACTCTCACCACCGCCGCAACGGGTGAATCGTCGCTCTCAATGCCTGTCACTGCGTCGTCGCCCGACCGGTGGAAGGAAATGGCAAACAATGCAACCAGCAAAGACAAGTTGATGGGCTCCGTCCGCTCCATCACGTTTGCGGAAGGGGGGAGGACGGCATCGGTGCAAATTGTCTTTGAGCCGATACGGTTCGTGAAGTTGCGTGCCGTGACACAGGCGGCATTTGACTATGCATCGACAGCAGTGAACATCGCTCTCGGGCTCATCGGCATCATGGCTCTCTGGCTCGGCGTGATGAAAGTCGCTGAAGAAGCCGGCCTTCTTCGGATTGTGACTCGCTGGCTCACTCCATTGACGAAGCGCCTCTTCCCCGAGATTCCGCCGGATCACCCCGCAGTCGGATCGATGATCATGAATCTTGCGGCGAATATGCTTGGTCTGAGCAATGCCGCCACGCCGATGGGATTGAAGGCGATGGAGGAACTCAACAAGCTGAATCCCAGACTCGGCACAGCAACGAACGCGATGTGCACCTTCCTGGTGATTAACACGTCCGGACTCGTCTTGATCCCTGCGACGGCGATTGCCGTTCGGGCGGCGGCAGGCTCGGCGAATCCCGGGATCATCATCGGTACGTCGATCTTTGGGGCGGGGTGTGCAACAATCGTCGGTTTGATCGCGGTGAAGATTCTCCAGCGGATGCCGCGCTACAGGNNTCGGGGAAGGAGAGGGCTAATGGCTGAGATCTTTAAGGTGATCATCAACGTCATCGCCATCATTGCCATTCCGCTCCTCCTGTTCACGTTCCTCGGCTGGGGCGTTTTCAAAAAAGTTAAAGTGTACGAAGTGTTTGTCGAGGGCGCCAAGGAAGGTTTCAACACGGCGATTCGCATTATCCCGTATCTCGTCGCGATGCTGTGCGCGATCGGGATCTTTCGCGCCAGCGGAGCGATGGAGGTGTTGGTCACTATTTTGACTCCAATGACGAACCTCATCGGCATGCCGGCCGAGACGCTTCCCATGGCGATTATGCGTCCGCTCTCCGGCAGCGGCTCGCTTGGCATCATGACCGAACTGATGAAAGTGCATGGGGCGGATTCGTTCATCGGCGTTCTTGCATCAACGATGTATGGAAGTACGGAGACGACCTTCTACGTTCTCGCCGTCTATTTCGGATCTGTTCAGATCAAGAACGGGAGGCACGCACTTGCAGCCGGCCTCATCGCCGATCTGATTGGCATGCTGGCTGCCGTGTTCATCTGCCGCATCTTGTTCGGGATTTGAATTAGCCTCACGAGATTGAACCGGACCTCAACGCCAGAAGGCTTGGATGTAGCCTGTAGAAGGAGGGAAGTACTCAGGGCAAGAACCTTCCAAAGAAAGGAAACTCTTCAGCCCACGAAACCCGCCGACCGGAAGATTGTCGGAGCAGGCACGGAGAACTCGAAATGATTTCTTTCAGCATATGGGCGTTTTGTGATCGTCTCTATCGTTCGTGTGCTTCGCGTGTTTCGTGGGCAATAAGTCANNTTTATTGAAAGACCGACCTATGCTCTCTCGAATGCAACAAAGAATGATTCTTCTTCACCTCGCGTTGGCGTGGAGCGCGCAATTGTTCGCGCAGACTCCCGCCCAGCAACCCGCCGGCCCCGAGATGCTTCGCCAGCAACAGACCATCAAAGGCGGCATCGGAATGACGATTGTCGACGGCAAGCCGTACTATCTTTTCCACCTCTTTCCGGAATTGACGTTCGGGAAGATCGGTATCGGACTCGATGTCAACATCCGTGTCGGGGAGGATGGAAAGATCCGGCACGACGATTTCGATGAGACGTACGACTACTTCCGGATCATTCGATACATCCGTTACGGATCGAAACGTGAGCCGTTCTATGCCCGCGCGGGAACTCTTGATTACGCGCGGCTCGGTCACGGGTCAATCATCTACTTGTACCGAAACAGTCCCAGCTACGACCTCCGAAAAATCGGACTGGAGCTCGATGCCGATTTCGAGACAATCGGATTCGAATCGATGTACAGCGATCTGGGCGGAAGCGGCGTGCTGGGGCTCCGACCATACGTCCGCCCGCTCAAGCTCTCCACGGCAGGAGATATCCCGGTGCTCGGCGGAATGGAAGTCGGCGCAACCTTCGCATCAGATTATCACGAGCAGGCGACTCTCGGTAATGGGGGCCTTTCCATCGTGGGCTTTGATATCGGCCTTCCGCTTTTCTCAATCAGTTGGTTGAATTCCATGCTGTACTCGGACTACGTGAAGATCATTGACTACGGGAACGGCGCTACGGTCGGTCTCGACCTGAACTTCACCGGACTTGGCGTAGCGACGCTGAGCGCCAAGTACGAGCGGCGGTTTATGGGCGATCAGTTCTTGCCGGCGTATTTCAACGCTCTCTATGAGTTGGAACGCTTCAAGCCCTCACCGTCAGGGTTAGCATCCGGGAAGATTGTGAGCTTGCGAAACGCTGCGAAGACCGATGGCTACTACGGTCAGATCTGGCTGAGTGTCCTGGGAACGTTTAACGTCATCGGTGGATACTATTCTCCCGTCGGTGTCAAGAACGCGGGCATTATGCATTTCGAGCTTGAGACCGGGAACGTTCTGCCTGCAGTCTATTTGGCCGGCGGGTACGACAAGAAAAACGTCGGGTCAGTCTTCAAGGTTGATAACAACTCCATCCTCTTCGCGGAAGTCGGATACAAACCGTATCCCTATCTTCTTGTCTCCACCCTCTATCAGTGGACATTCGTCGAAAAAAAGGAGAATGGCGCAGTCGTCGGCTATGATGCCCAACGCCGCGTTGAACCGAAGGTAAGTTTCATTTTCAACTTCTGAGAAACCGGAGGTCGAATGGGCGCGGAGCGACCTATCCAAAAACAGTTAGTCTGAGCGAAGTCGAAGACTGC
>DMMN01000170.1 GCA_003453835.1 Bacteroidota bacterium
CATCTCAGCGAGCCAGACGGTTTGAGAAAGAGCGGTTTGGGAAAAGAGAACCGACGCGAGGGCAACGAACCTTACCAAAGACGACTTCATACTCCACCTCAGTTGTCTGTTGCGATCATGATTTCTCTTCCCGTCGCATTTGTCGAAATGTTGTACTGCAAATCGAGCGACGGATGGGAATACCTCCTTCGGCTGACCTGACCATTACTTCGAACTCATGACCGGAAGTTCTCGATGTTGTTTCCAATTGCCGCGAGTGAAGTCTGGGATTTTCTGGGGGGCGCTTCCGGAAGCAATCGAACGACCGCTCAGTTCTGTCACGGCACTGATGACTGCGGCGTCATAGACATCCATATCAGGTTCAATCCCCTTGAGTAACGCGTTGATCAGGCGGTAATCTTCGATGAAATCCATTCCGCCATGCCCGGCCCCTTTGCTCTGTTCTTCCAGCTGAGCCCAGAGAGGGTGATTATACTCCTTCAGGTAGTCATCGAGAGGATCCCAGCGGTGCGGCTTGCTCCGGCCTTCGATATATGCTTTCGGGTCGGGATATTTTCTGATCAGCCCTTTGGTGCCCTGGATCAGAATGTCGCGACTATAGGGGCGGGGTGAGCTGGTGTCGTGCTTGAGGATGATCGTCTCACCGTTCTTCGTGCGAATCATCGTTGTCACGATGTCGCTGAGAACGAATTGCTCTTTCGCCTGTGCGCTCTCGGCTCCGAATCTCTCGACGGCGTAGCGATGCAGTCCTCGAGTCTTCGAGCCGAAGGAAACGAGATAGTCAAAGTAGTTACCGCGATTGACGTCGAGGCATTGGGCGACGGGGCCAAGGCCGTGCGTCGGATACAAATCGCCGTTTCGCTTCATCGAGTGCGCCCTTCGCCAGACACCCTCGCCGTCCATGTTGTGCTTGACGTCGCGTAGGTCATGGAGATAGCCGCACTCGGCGTGGAGAAGCTCACCAAGAACTCCTTTCTTCACCATGTTCANNTTGCAGTTCTCCATCATGATGCAGAACAATTTCGTCTTCTCCGAAGTCTCAACAAGTTTCCAGCACTCCTCGATGGAGATCGCGGCCGGCACTTCCACTGCCGCATGTTTGCCGGCGTTCATCGCAGCCAGGCAGATGGGCACATGCCACTCCCAGGGCGTCGCGGTGTAGACCAGGTCGAGGTCGTTGCGTTCGCACAGTCGTTTGAAATCGTGCTCGCTCCGTGAATACCCTTCCGGTCGCGGATAACCGGCTTGGACGACAAGATCCTGGGCACGCCGGACTCTGCTCTCGACGATGTCACAAACCGCCCGGATCTCGGCCCCTTCGATCTTCAAGAGGTTCTCGACGTGGGCCGTCCCCATGCCGCCGACGCCGACATAACCGATCCGAACCCGATCCAGCGAACGACGAATCGTTGCCGGGATTGCGGGTGAGGTCAGAAGTTGATCGGCTGGTTTGGAAAATGCCGCGTTTCCCCATGCCAAGCCCAATCCGGCCACGGCGCCGGTTCGAAGAAACTCCCTTCTATTCAGCTCGTCTTTCATCGTACTTTCTCCCTGCCCCGAATCAAACGGACTTCCGTCTATCGAAGGACGATTGCTTGCTTCAGTTTCATGTCGCGGGAGGAGCTCCCGATCAGTATTTCAAATTCACCCGCCTCGGTGTTCCATCCATTCTGTTTCACGTCATAGAACGAAAACGCAGATCGATCAAGCTCCATCGTTACGTTCCTCTTCTCGCCGGGCTTGAGCCGGACTTTCTGAAATGCCTTCAACTCTTTCATCGGGCGCGGGACGCTGGATTCAACATCGCGAACATATACCTGGGCGATTTCAGCCCCTTCGCGTTTTCCCGTGTTCGTAACGTCGAACGTGACCGTCACACTCTGGTCGGATGTAAAGCTCTTCGGATGGATGTTCGCATTCCTGTACTCAAACGTCGTGTAGGAGAGACCGAACCCGAACGGGAACATCGGTTTGATGTTTATCTTGTCGAAATGACGATAGCCGAGGAACACGCCTTCTTTGTATGTCACTCGTTTGTCTTTGTCTTCATCATAGTACGAGGCAGCGGTTGCGTTCTCCTCCCACAGTTTCTCAAATGTCGCCGGCAGCTTTCCGGAGGGATTGACATCCCCAAACAGAATCTCCGCAATCGCCGTCCCGCCCTCCTGGCCGGGATACCACGCCTGAAGCAGTCCGCCAACATCTTCACTCCAACGAGTCATGGAAACATTTCCTCCGGCGGTCAGGACCACGACCGTGTGCTTGTTTACCTTGGCTATTTCACGGATCAGCTCTTCTTGTTCGCGTGGCAAATCGAATGGCCGATCGAAACCCTCACCCTCCGTCTCGGAGTTGAAGCCAACGCACACGACGGCAGCGTCACTCGTGGCGGCCAACTTGACCGCCTCCGAATTGTTCACCTCCTGGTGTCTCCGCCATCCGAAGGAGATCTCGGCTGATCCGCTGTTTTCGTAGTACTCCAACTTGATCTCGTTGGAACTATTCGCTCTGAGATCAACCGCGGCTGTCACCGTCGTGGCAGCTTGGTCTTGCCAGTTGTCCACGACGAGCTTGTTGTTGACGTACAATCGATAGCCATCGTCGCCACGAACGATGAAGTCGTACACGCCTTGTGCATCGACTCTCATCGTTCCGATCCATCTTACCGAGAACTGGTCCTCCGGTAGGTGGCCGGCCGGTCCCGTGTTTTCCCATTGGAAGTTGATCCTGCGATCTACTCGGGTGAGAGCCGGAGGGCCGCTCAGTTCTTTGTTCGCGAAATACTCTCCTTTCAAACCTCTTGCCTCCTTCCCACCGAATTCGGCGAAGAATTGTGCGCTTCGAAACGTCTCCTCGTTATCGCCCAGGACGCCGGCGGCGAAGAACACCTTCACGTCGTTTCCTGCAACGGAGGTGATACCGTCGAGAATGCCCACGGCACGAAACGGTTGCACGCGCGAGCTGCCGCCACCACCCGTCACCGCGGGATGAGCGTTCGGTCCCGCAACGACGATGGAACGCACCTTCTTTCTGTCGAAGGGCAGGATGTTCCCACTGTTCTTCAGCAGAACGATCCCTTCTCGTGCAGCCTGCAGGGCGATGAGTCGGGAGTCGGGATTGTAGAGAGGGAGGCTTGAATCGGCTTGTGCTCGATCGAAGAAGCCGAAGCGGAACATCACTCTGAGCATGCGCCGGACCTTGTCGTCAATCACTGACGTGGTGACCGTGCCGTTCTTGATTGCCGGTAAGAGCGTATCGCGATTGAGATGTGATCCTGCCGGCATCTCGAGATCGAGTCCGCCGTTGGCCGCCGCAACGCCATCGTATGTAGACTCCCAATCGGACATGACGAACCCATCGAACTTCCAATCACCTTTCAGAACCTCATTGATGAGATGGTGATGCTGCGAGGCATGAATACTGTTCACAAGATTGTACGACGTCATCACCGCCCCGACCTTCGCTTCCGCGGCAGCAGCGCGGAACGTCGGAAGATAGATCTCGCGCAACGTTCGCTCGTCGACATCCGAGCTCACCTTGTGGCGATCGTACTCCTGATTATTCGCTGCGTAGTGCTTTACCGTTGCAACGACTCCTTGACTTTGCACTCCGGTCACGTACGCGACGACCATCCGGCTGGCCAGATACGGATCTTCCCCGAAATACTCGAAGTTGCGCCCGCACATCGGAGCGCGGTAGATGTTCACTCCGGGGGAGAGCATAATGTGCACGCCCTTCGAGCGCGCCTCCTTCCCGACCGCCTCGCCGAAGCGTCTCACGAGTTCCGGATTCCACGACGCGGCAAAGGCAATGCCTGCAGGGAATGCCGTCGCCGGCCCATAGTTTCGAACGCCAAGCGGACCGTCAGCCATTTTGATCTTGGGAATACCGAGCCGCTCGTTCGGACGAATATAGAAGCCATCGACGCCCCCAAGCATATCAACCTTCTCTTCAAGCGTCATGCGTTGCAGAAGATCGTCGACTCTCTGCTCCACAGGCGTCCCGGGATTCTTGTAGCGAAAAGGTTCTTGCGCGACCAGTCTCGGGGGAATCGCAAGCAGACATGCGATCACCATACTCATCTTCTTCATTTGATGTCTCCTTTCAAATTTTGACCGGCAAGATAATCGGAGAGGTCAACGCGTATCATCAACCCACGATTCTGCCCGATCCCTTGCTGACTTCTCGCAAGTCGATTTGGCACCTCAGGTTCGCTCCGGTCGATTTACCGGCAGGCAACTCGAGATCTGGNNCAGCGGACTCACGAGGGCGATCTTCTTTCCCTTGGCGTCAAGGCGGCGCCTTGATCTACTCCAACGTCTTTTCCCCCTTGACGTCCCTTGCTTCGTTCTGATGAAGGTCGAAGATGATGATTTCATTCTTTCCCTTCTTCAGCCAGGGGCCCGGACAAAAGAGCCGTCTCTGGGGACCGATCTCCCAGAATCGCCCCAGGTTCTGACCGTTCACCCACACCATTCCCTTCTTGTAGTTGATGATGTCGATAAACGTATCACCGACTTCGCTTAATTCGAACGTGCCTTTGAAGAAGGCACCTCTTCGAGCCGTGTCGAGAGCGGAAGACTTGAGCGACCGAACGTACCGATCCTCGAACGGCAAGTTATAGACATCCCAGTTCATCAACGTCATCCCGTCGAGTGTGACCCGGTCCGTTATTCCCTTTCTGTCGATCATCTCCTGAGCGAAGTTGATGCGCCCCATCCCTTCAACCAGAATTTCCAGCACCGGATCTCTCGCATCAGTCTTCGGGAGACTGATCGTCCTCTCCCCTTCCCGACGGTCGAGCTTGCCGATGTAGCTGCCATTCAGGAAAACCGTCGCGTAGTCGTGCAACTCCGTGATCGTCAGTTTGCCGCTCTTGTGGCCGATGAGCTTCGTCTTGTAGATGATGAACCCGTAGTCTTGTCCGTACGCTTCGAACGGTTTCGGCTGCACGGAGGGAATCGGCCTCGGCAGATTACTCCAGACCGATGAGAAGGCCTTCATCTCGATATCCGGGATCGCGATCGCCGGAATCGGTCCAAGAGGTTCAGGCAATGCACCAACATACGACGAGATGAGAGCGTGCAGCGCGAAGTATTTGTGCGTCGGTCGTCCTTGCTCGTTGATGGGAGCGTCATAGTCGTAGCTTGTGACATCGGGTTCGTACCCTTTGCCACCGGAGTTGGCGCCGGCCGTAAATCCGAAATTCGTTCCACCGTGAATCACATACAAGTTGAATGACTTCTTGTTCTCGAGGAGGAACCGCACTTCGCGGAGAAGTCGTGCAGTGTCAGGCCTGGCCCACGATTCGCCCCAATGGGTGAGCCAACCGGTGTAGGTCTCGCTGCTGAACGCCGGCACGTTTGGATTACGCCTCGTCGCCTGCGCGAATGCGTTTTCATCCGAGCCCGAATCCAATCCGATGGCGGCTCCATCGATGTTGCCGGCGTCGAGCATGTGCGCCGTGGGACCGTCGGCCGTATAGAACGGAACGTCGACGCCGTTCATCTTCCAAATCGTTCTCAGCTCTTCAAGATACTTTTTGTCGTTCCCATAGCTCCCGTACTCGTTTTCAATCTGCACCATCAGGATCGGCCCACCGTTTGTCACCAGCAGAGGTTTGATCAACGCCGAGAGTTTCGTCAGGTAGCGCGCCGCTGCAGCCATGTAGCGGGGATCCATGCATCGAATCTTGATGTCGGGGAGACGAAGCAGGTAGGGAGGAATACCTCCGAAGTCCCATTCCGCGCAGACGTATGGTCCCGGGCGAAACAACACCCACATGCCTTCCTGCTGAACGAGCTTGAGGAAGCCGGCGAGATCTCGATTGCCTGTCTGGAAATCGAACTTGCCCGGTTCACGCTCGTGATAGTTCCAGAAGATGTACACGGCGATGGTGTTGCAGCCCATCGCCTTGGCCATTTGAATCCGATGACGCCAGTATTCCCTTGGAATGCGGGCGGGATGCATCTCGCCGGAGATAATTTGGAAGGGATTCCCATCGAGGAGGAAGTCTTGTTTGCCCAGCTCAAACGTGTGGTTCTTCTTTTGGGGAATCGCGTGCTGGGAAAGCACGAGCGCCAGAACAAGTACGAGGTTGAGAGCGTGTTTCATTTAGATCATCATTAACGTGTTGAGGCACTACGCCGCCCCGTTTGGTGCTATCGAATGAGTGTCGACCGCAGCTATTATGCAGGTCAATTCCCTCAGGGCGGGAGGCCGAAGCCATCCCGCACCAAAGGGGATGGAGTGAACTCTATTGATTGAGCTAAACAGCGCTCGAACATCTCCTCTGTAACAAGTGAACGTCGTGGTGCTTGCTGTTAGCCGCCGTGACCCGTGGTAGGGTTTAGAGAGAATCCAAGATTCAACCATCTAAGGCACAGCTACGAAACTGGAAACACAATTCTGAAAAAGAAGCTACATGGTAGCTGTGATTTATGATGTTCTCTAGTGGACAAATTGTTATGTGCAACATCAAAGTCCTAAGGCATCTGGTCTACAGTGAGGATCACCGCTAGTGCGGCTTGCAGAATCTTACGTTCGTAGTTCATATCGAGTTTGTCGAGAAGATCACTTGGACTATGGGCAAACGGATAACGATGAATCAAGTCGGTAAAAAACAGTGTGTGCGTGTATCCAGCATAGTAGAAGGAGGCATCATCAGGTCCCATTCCGGAGACTTTGAGCACGGGAGCCTCCTCTGTGTAGAGCATGATAATTCCAACTGCTAGTTGAGCGCCGCTTGTGTCGGGAGAGTATAGATTGTAAGTGGCTTGTTCGGTGCCGCGGTAGGCGATCATATCAAAGTTGACCGTGAGCCGAATGTCTCGACTTTGCGCGCGTGCATTTTGAGCATAGGCAAGACTTCCGCGCGCTCCCTTCTCTTCCGCCGCCAAACAAATGAAACGTAAGGTGCGACGCGGCTGGTAACCCATGAGTTTCAGTACTCGAGCCAGTTCAATCACGCCGGCTGTTCCAGAAGCGTTGTCATCTGCCCCTGGTGCTTTGAGCGTGTCGGTGCTGTTGGAATCATAGTGGCCACAGATGATGATCTCCTGCGAGTGAAGGTCTCCTCCAGGGAGGGTCGCCACTACATTTTTTTGTGCGGTTCCAAGGAATGAAAAGCTATGAAGAGAAACCTCAATGACACCGAAACTAAGGAAACGTGCTTGGATCCAGGAGACGATGCTGTCGCGGTTTGTATTTGAGTAATATCGAGTACCAAAATTCTGTAGAGATGTAACGTAAGATGCCAGGCTACTATCAGAAATCTTTGCGATCGCTGCAGTGATGAAAGGATCTTTCTGTGATGTCGGGCCGGTTGGTGTGCTAGAATCGTCGGTCTTGCAGGCAGAGCAATGCCCGAGAGCGAGGCCCATGAGAACTAGTGTAGATAGATTCTTCATATAACCATCGACCATCCCGGCTCGTCGTCCCCTTACTTAAGACACACGTACGCTGCCATTACAATTTCTTTTTTCCACATGCTGGGCATAGCGGCTAACTTTGCGCATAACTACTTGGCGTCATTTGTACTCCCGCGAATCTACACGAATCCTCACCAAGACAATCGAAGTTCCTTCTTTGTGAGAATGTGTTTCCGGCTGTCTGAACTTCAGAGGATTCATTCCACCATGATCTCGTCCACGAACAACCACGCTTTGTCGCCTTTGCCGGTGTGCCACGCGGGGGCGACGCCGATGTTCTTGGCCGTCAACTTGACGTAGCGAGCCCTCACCTTGCTGAGCTTCTGAGAGATCTGCTTGACGCGGGGCGGCTGTTGACCCGGAGTGGGTTGGATCTCAAACGAGCCGACGGAGACGTACGAACTGCCGTCGTCCGAGACGGCGAACTCGACGTGAGTCGGGAAGAAGATCCAGGAATCAGTCTTCTCCAGGAAACTCGCCGTCAGCTTCGAGATGCGCGTGAGGGTCCCCAGATCGACCACCGCCTCGAGGTCATCCTGATGAAATCCTTGCCAATGCATTCCATGCAACGATTCGGTTCCTCGCATCCCGTCGGTCAGGGCGTGCTCGCCTCCTCCGTCGTACCGGCGATAGGGATGTGTCAGCTTCACCGGTTTGAAAAGCGCCTTATGTGAGTAAATCTTCGTCTCGGTGATTTGGTTAAGCAGTCTGCCACGCCAGAACGCACCCGCACGAACCGTGAAGGTTCTTCGAAGGACAAGTGGCTTTCCGTATCGACGTGACGATTGCGTGGGCTTTCTTCCGTCAAGCGTGTAATGGATCGACGGGTAATTCATCTCCGTTCCGAGCACAACATTCATCTTCTTTGAAGTGGAATCGAATGCCGTCGAGATGGAGACAAGATACGCGCTCTTCGCGTACTTGTATCCCGCCGATTGGTATCGTTGGGTGAGCTGCTCAACGCGCGGGACAAAGTCGCTCCAATTCCTCAATTCCTTTTTCGACCAGACGACCTCCGCCAGCGCCGCCATTCGGGGGAGCGTCATGTACTGGGCGTGTTCAGGTGTCGGGATGTACTCCGTCCAGACGTTTCCCTGCGCACCGAGCACGTGCTTCGCCTCCTCCGAGGTCAACTCCTCCGGCACCGGTTCATACGAATAGACTTTGCTGAGCGGCGCATAGCCGCCGATTGCCAGGGGCTCGTATTCCGGATTACCCTGATAGAAATCGAAGTAGCAGTGCGATACAGGAGACATCACCGCGTCATGACCCTGACGGGCTGCCGCGATCCCTCCTTCGGGGCCGCGCCATGACATGACTGTTGCCTCCGGAGCAAGTCCTCCTTCGAGGATCTCATCCCATCCGATCAACCGCCGGCCCTTCGAGACGATAAACCGTTCGATTCGCTTGACGAAGTAGCTCTGTAACTCGGCTTCGTCCTTCAGTCCCTCCTGCTTGATTCGGGCTTGACATTTTGGGCACACCTTCCACTCTTTCTTATCAGCCTCATCGCCCCCGATGTGGAGGTACGCTCCGGGGAAGAGATCCATCACCTCGGCGAGGATCTCCTGCAAAAAGGAAAACGTACTGTCGTTCCCAGCGCAGAAGATGTCCGTGATCGGCCATACTCCGCCCGGAGGAACTTTGAAGGGTCCACCCGTGCACGAGAAGTGTGGATAGGCTGCAAGGAGCGCGGTGGCGTGTGCCGGCATTTCGATTTCGGGCACGATAGTGATGTTCCGCCGGGCAGCGTACTTCACAATCTCCTTAATCTCTTCTTGGGTATAGAAACCGCCGTACGTAGCTTTCTCCCCTTCCTTCTGCGGCTCCCGGTCGTTCCAATGCCTTTCCTCACGATCAACTCTCCAGGCCGCTACCTCGGTGAGCTTCGGAAACTTCTTGCTCTCGACCCTCCATCCCTGGTCATCCGTCAGGTGCCAGTGGAAGACATTCATCTTGTGCATCGCCAACATGTCGATGTACGTCTTGATGAATTCCTTGGGCATGAAATGCCGGCTCACATCGAGATGCATGCCGCGCCACTGAAAGCGGGGATAGTCCGTCATCTTGAGACAAGGAACCGTCCACTTCACACCCTTGACGGGTTTGCCGCTGTACGCTTCAGCCGGCAGCAACTGAAGAAGCGTTTGAACGGAGTAGAAGAATCCGCCCGATCCGGTTGCCTCGAGACGGATCGCGTCACGACGTACTTCCACACGGTACCCTTCTTTACCCAGATCTCCGTCCTCGACCGCGCTGAAAAGAATGAAGTTCTTCCCGGGAGTCTGAGCGGCATCCTGAACCGGCAGTGTGAATCCTGTCGCAACCCGCAAACGCTCCACCAGGAATTCCGCCGCTGACTTCTGGTCTGCATCCGTCAAGCTGTAGACGATCGTTGTCCCTGCCGAAAGGATGAAGCTCCCTGGGCCCAGGTACGTCTCGACTGGCTTTGGGACAACGGCGATGGATGTTCTTCGGGATTTCACTGCTTCCTCACTTTGGGCGCCGGCGGGCGGAGGGACAAGGCAAACAAGAACTGAGAACATTCGAAACAGAGTCCGGATCATTGAGTTTCTTCCTGGTTGATGTTGGTTGATGACACACGAACGGTTGCGACTATTCGACTGCGTCTTATCGCTTATGGAACACAACTACGGGAGGAATGATCTGCTTCTTGGTGCCCGGCCCCTTGAACGAAACCACCAATCCGTCTCCACCTGTCTTCTCAAAGAATTCTACTCGA
>DMMN01000050.1 GCA_003453835.1 Bacteroidota bacterium
TCGTGTTCATGTCCGGAGCGGGAACGTCCCGATCGGGTCCAAAAATATCGATGAGATTAGAAGTATACCTGCGAGTCACCTTTTCAAGAATGATCGGGCTCAGTTTCGAGGGGTCACATCTCACGCCCCCTTTCGCGCCACCGAACGGAATGTTCATGATGGCACACTTCCACGTCATCCAGGCCGCCAATGCCTTCATCTCATCGAGCGACACATCGGGTGCGTAGCGGATGCCCCCTTTCGAGGGACCGAGGATATCGTTGTGGATGACACGATAGCCTTCAAACACTTTGATCTCTCCGTTATCCATCGCGATCGGAATTGAAACAATCACCTGGCGGACCGGCGTCTTCAGATACTCGTACAGCCCGGGTTCGAGATTCAACAGGTGCGCGGCGACGTCGAATCGCTGCATCATCGATTCGAACGGATTCTCCTTATCGAGGATGGGGGCAGGCTCGCGATAGACAAAGGGCTGCTGAGTGGTCATGTGTTCCTTCTCAACAATGATAAAACGGATCTGCGAAACGACCGAAGACTCCTCGTGTCGGCCGGGTTATGAACTTCATGGTATGCCGAGTAGATGGTGACGAAGGGATTCCCCCGGGAAACGCTTGGGGCGCACAGTCCTGCCAATCACATCACATACTCAAGAGACAAACTCCCCTACGGCACTCGGCAGCGAAAGCACTAAGAGATAGGGCCTCGAGCGATCATCTCCAATCTCGCGACCCGTTCTTCCGTCGGCGGATGCGTTGAGAAGAGTTTGAGGATTCCTCCCCCGCGCAGTGGATTGACGATAAAGAGATGAGCCGTCGCCGTTCCGGCATTGGTCATGGGGATGCGATCGGCGCCTGCCTCAAGTTTTCTCAACGCGTTGGCCAGACTCATCGGCTTGCCACAAATCCTTGCCCCTCCGGCGTCTGCGGCAAACTCGCGGGAGCGGGAGATGGCGAATTGAATCAGCATGGCAGCAATCGGTGCAAGGATGAGGAGCAACATCTCACCGATGGGATTCGAATTCTCCCGATCTCTGCTTCCTCCGCCGAAGATCGAGGCGTACATTGCCATGCGTGTCGCAAAGGTGATGGCACCAGCCATGGAGGCAACGATCGTCGCCGTGAGGATATCGCGATGTTTGATGTGGGCCAGCTCGTGGGCCATGACTCCTTCAAGCTCGTCTTCACTCAGTATGCGAAGAATCCCTTCGGTAGCGGCAACGGCCGCGTGCTGCGGATCGCGCCCGGTTGCAAACGCATTTGGTGTTTGTCCCGGAAGGATGTACACCCTCGGCATCGGCAGCTCTGCCTGGATGGAGAGCTTTCTGACTACCGCAAAGAGCTTCGGAGCATCCAGCTCGGAAACTTCCTTGGCTCCATAGCTCATCAGGACGATCTTTCCGGAAAACCAATACATCCCGAAGTTCATAAGCAGGGAGATCACAAACGCCAACAACAGACCGTTTTCTCCGCCAAACCACTGTCCAACGAGCATCAGCAGGACCATCATCAGCACCATCAGACCTACCGTCTTCACCATAGCCATATAGATATCTCTTCCGGAGTTTATAGGATAGTTCAATAATTGCGGCACAAATTTATAAAAAAAAGGCATAGCAAACAACCAAGAACATGTGCCTTCCACCTGCTCTACTCGGAGCTTCGCAAGAGAAGTGTATGAAGGTGCTGCGGAGGGATAAGGATGAACGAACTACGACCGTTTGCTTGCGATCCGATGGATCGACCGGCTCACGAGGTCGATGTTCTCATCGAGGAAGTGCCGGGAGGACACGCGGGCGCGACGAACTTCTTTTGTATCGAGCTGACTGAAGATCAGATCTTCTGAAAAGTATTTGGCGAGGGCAATCGTCTGCCCGCCTGGACCTACGATTGCGGATCCTCCCCAGAAGTTTACTCCGTCCTCGAATCCGACCCGGTTGCTGAAAAGGTAGTACACGCTCAGGAGCCGGGCGTAGGCACGGTGATGTTCATGGTTCACCTCTGCGTTCAGGAGGTCTTTGTGGTCTCCGGCCAGCCGGGTCGGGCTCGCGGTAAGTGAGAGCAAGACCTCCGCCCCGTCCCGGGCAAGCAGATATGGAAGAGACAGATGCCATGCATCCTCACAAATGAGGACTCCAAACCGGCCCAGCTTTGAATCGAAGGCTTGGATAGTGTTCCCGAGTCCGAAGTATCTCCCTTCTTCAAACATGCCGTATGTTGGAGGATAGATTTTTCGATGAACGTGTTTCACCTTCCCCTCCTCCAGCACCATTGCAGAATTGTAGATGCCGTGATCCTGTCCGCTCTCAACGAAACCGAGGACAATAGTGATGGACTTGCTCTTTTTTTTCAAAGGAGAAAAGAACGAATCATCAGGATCGAGGGCCACTTCCTGCGCAAGGTCGCGAAGCGAGTAACCGGTCAGGCTGAGCTCGGGGAAGAGAATAAGCTTCGCCCCCGCCCTAATAGCCTTGTCGACTACCTTGAGATGAAGATCGAGATTGGATTTGAGATTGCCGACCTTTGGATCGATCTGAGCGACTGCCGCTTTGAAGTTCATGTGAGCAATGGCTTCCGGGTTAGGTGATGTTCGCGTGGTTCGGATGCTCGAAGACCTCATCCGCCTCCTACGGGGAACGCTTCCTGCGGTTCACGAAAGATCAATCATCTTGATATCCTTGATGTACTGCACCGTCTTGTCTTCCTTCAGATTGTTCAGCTTCTCCAACTTCGTTTCGATGCGATGGACATTGTCCTTGATGATTGCCAGGTACTTTACCCCTTTTTCCGAGGTTTCCTTCTCACTCAGCGTCTCGACAACCTCCCGCATGGTATTGAGCGGTGCGCCGATTTCCTGCGTGATGCCGACGATGAGCTCCTGCATCGCCTCCAAGCGTTTCTGGCGAATCTCCAGTTCCTCAACCTCCTTTCGGAACTTGGCCTTTTCCACAACGCTCATGATCGTCTTCGGGAGAATGGGCGTGCTGATTTCCTCTTTCACGAGATAATCTTCAACGCCCAATTTCATTACCTCGACCGCGAGGTTCATGTCCTTGTTCACCGTTAGAAAGATCACAGGCACATCGATATTCTTCTCTTTGAGGGACTTTGTGATCTCGAGACCGTTCATGCCCGGCAAGAAATAGTCCATCAGGATGACGTCGATATCGTGATTGCGTTCGACCTCGAAGATCCCCTCGCTGCCGTTTTGTTTCCAGATGACCTCAATCTTCGCTTCATCGTACTTATCGAGGTAGAGCTTGACGAGCTTCGCGAAGTCGGCGTTGTCTTCGACAAGCAAGACGAGGATGCGTTGGTCGGGAGTCATAGGTTACCTTCGTGATGGGAGTTTTGCAATCGTAGACCAGTAGTCTTGGAGCGTTTGCAGCACGGTTGTGTAGCTATCCAGGATGACGGATTTTGAGACATAGCTGCTTGCACCAAGCTCATAGGCTTTTCGGATATCTTCCTCTCGTTCCGAGCTGCTCAGGATGATGACGGGAATGCTTCGAGTGTTTTCTCCGATCTTCAGCTTTCTCAAAACTTCACGGCCATCGACGCGAGGGAGGTTGAAATCCAGAAAGATCAAGTCGGGAAACTCCCCCTGATTTTGCCCGTTCGATTCAAGGTAGTCCAGCGCGCGTTGCCCGTCGTCGAAGTACGTGATGCAGTCCTTCCTGCCTGTCTGCTTGAACGCCCACTGCAAGATCCTCGCGTGATCTTGATTATCGTCGATCAAGAGGATCCGGAGCGGAGAAGTCTGGCGTGTCAAGGATGTTCCTTTCAGGAAACGGGAATTGTGAAGTAGAAAGTCGATCCCTGGCCGCGGACCGAATCGACCCAGATGCGTCCTCCGTGCGATGCGACGATCTTCTTGACGATCGTCAAGCCGGCTCCCGCGCCTTCGTACTCGTCCTTTTTGTGCAGGCGCTGGAAGATCATGAAGATCTTCTCGAAATACTCCGGCTCGATGCCGATGCCGTTGTCTTTGATAAAGTACACCACTTCATCCTCCGTTGCCGAGGCGCCGATCTCGATTCGGGGCTGGGGTTTGTCGCAAAACTTGAGCGCGTTCGAAAGCAGGTTCCTGAAGACGATCCTCATGTAGGTGTCGACCCCATCGATCGGCGGCAGATCCTGCTGGAGCACAATCTCGGCCTTCCGTTCCCGAATGGAGAACTGCAATTCCTCCAGCACATCGTGGATCAGCTTCGCCGAATCGATCTTGGCTTTCTTCTCTGACAGCTTTGCAATGCGCGAGAGTTGAAGAAGCTCGTCGATCAATCGCTTCATGTGGATGCACGAATCCATTACCGACTGAAGGTATTCCCTGCCCGCCTCATCGAAGAGGTTGAGGTATTCATGCCTGATGATCTTGGTGTATCCCTCAACGCTGATGAGCGGTTCCTTAAGATCGTGCGAAACCACGTACGTGAAATCGTCAAGCTCTTTATTTCGGGCCTCGATTTCCTGCGACTTGGTGATTGTCTCCTGATAGAGAATGGCTTTCTCGATGGCAATGCCGACCACGTTCGCGATGCTCTCAAGCAATGTCAGATGATCGTTTGAGTAGATATTCGGTTCGTAGGATTGGACGGACATCACGCCGATGGTGCGGTCCCGCGAAAACATCGGAACGAACATCAAGGATGCGGCACCCCGATTCGGATTGCCGAATGGAACATATACCGGACCTGATGGGGCCTCAGGACGAAGCTCAAGCAGCGGTTTCCGGTCCCGGATGACTTTCGCGCTTGCCGTCCTTTCGTCGAGCGGTACCTCCGCTCCACGTGCATCGGATTCTATTCGCTTTCCCTCAAACACATCAACGTTGTAGATCGCCCGTAGGAGGTTCCTCTTCTCGTCGAATCGATCGATGAAAAACGCATCGACCGGGATCACCTTTTCGATCTGTTGAAACGTGATGCGGGCGATCTCCCGCGTGTCGAACGTTTCCGTGAGAGCCCGGCTGAGCTCGTACAGCACCTGAAGCCGGCGAACCTGACGGCTGAGCTTTTCTCGTGACGTCTGACGCTCCGTAATATCGCGGGCGATGTTGACCATGAGGACAGGGTCCCCCGCCGAGTTACGCAACATCGTGGTGTTCAAGCTTACGGCAATGCGCTCGCCGCTCTTCCTCAGCCAGGTGATGTCAAAGTCGCGCAACACGTTGTTTTCTCGCAATTTCTCGAGCCAGCCGATGTAGGAGCGTAAGTCCTCTTCGGGGACCCACGGGTAGGGAATTTCGACCCCGAATGCGTCGCGCCGTGAGAATCCCGTAAACCGCTCGAACTCGTCGTTCACGTCGAGGACTTTGCCCTGGAGGTCGGTGATAACCAACGCGTCGACCATCGAATTGATGACATTGCGCAGCAAGCCTTCGGAGTCGGTCAACCGACGTTCGAGTTCCTTTCTGTCTGTAACATCATTGATGGACAAGTTCAGTGCAGGGGCATCGCGGTAAAGACTGAGCGACATCGTGCTCTCAACGTCTATGGTCGTACCGTTCTCGCGGAGCATCCGGATCTCAAAACGCGCCGGGATCGTCTCCCCACGAAATGCCCGTTGCTGAAGGAGCGAGAAGAGCATGTGTGAGCCACCGTCAAGGAACTGTCGAATCTCCTTTCCAACGATCTCGTCGCTTGCCCGATAGCCGAGCAGCTTGCAGAACATCGGATTCGCAACGACGATACTGTTGTTCTGAAGAATGCAGGTCCCGTACGGCGAATGTTGGAAGAGCGAGCGAAAGTCCGGCTCCTCCTCGGAGGGGGGAAGCGGAAAGAATTCCGGTAATACCAGCGAAGCGCGATCGACCTTCCAGGCTTCGCTCTCCCTAGCCGGCAGCCGGTCCTTTCGGCGCAAAACGAGGAGCGAGAGTCCACCCGAGAAATCCACGGCACGTGTTCGAATCGCGATCTTCGCCTTTGCCTCATGCACGAGGAGGAGCTCACCTTTGAGCGCCTCGACCGTTACCGGTCTTCCGGCAACGGTGTACTTCGCGAGGATGATGTCGATGGGTTTGTTTCTCATCAGATTCTTACGGAGACCGAGCATCTTCGCCGCGGCGCGGTTGACCTCGCGGCATCGACCCTTGCGGTCCAAGATCAGCATCCCCTCCTTTGCCTTGTCGAACGCACCGGAAAACGCCGGGGTAGAGAGAAGGCTTCCGTCTATTGTCGCACCGGAGACCGAACGAGGAGACTTCTTGGAGCGTCCGTCTGGTCTCCTGCGGAGCGCGTTTTGTTTTGGTCGAAGTCTCATGAAAACGACATGTTTGACTCGACAGTGAGCGAACGGTTCATGAGATGAGCGATCTCCTGAAGCCGCTCCAGCAAAGACTTGAATTTGTCAGGCCTTAACGACTGGAATCCATCCGAAAGGGCTGCTTGCGGATCTTGGTGAACCTCTATCATCAGTCCGTCGGCGCCGGCCACAATTGCAGCCTGAGCCATCGGGATGACAAGATCCCACGCACCGGTTCCGTGGCTGGGATCAACAATGATCGGGAGATGACTCAGTTTCTTGATCAGCGGGACGGCGTTCAAGTCAAGCGTATTGCGGGTGTAGGTCTCGAACGTTCGGATGCCACGTTCGCACAGGATGACATTGTAGTTGCCGCGTGCGGCGATGTATTCCGCGGCCATCAGCAGTTCTTCAATTGTTGCGGAGAGACCACGCTTCAAGAGGACGGGTCGATTCATATCGCCCAGGCGCTCGAGCAGTGAGAAATTGTACATGTTGCGCGCTCCCACCTGTAGCACGTCGGAGTATTGCGCTACCAGCGGAAGTGTTTCAGTGTCTTTCACTTCAGTTACAACGTGCATTCCCGTCTTATCGGCGGCTTCACGAAGATATTCGAGGCCGTCTAACTTCAATCCTTGGAAGGCGTAGGGGGAGCTGCGCGGCTTGAACGCGCCTCCCCGCAGAAACCTTACTCCCATTTCCCGAAGCGTCCCGGCAATCTCATGGATCTGCTCCCGACTCTCCACCGAACAGGGTCCTGCGATGATCGTCAGTTCCCTTCCACCTATTTCATCCCTCCCCACGCGGACGACGGTCCCCTCGGCTTTGACTTCACGGCTGACGAGCTTGAAAGGTTTCGAGACCGGAACGGCATCCTGCACACCGGACATGCTTCTGAACAAATCGGGGTCAACTCTTCCCTTGTTGCCGGTGATCCCGATGGCGATCCTCTGCACTCCGGGAATCTCGTGGGCCACGTATCCAAGCGAACGGATCTTCTCTTTCACCTTTTCGATTTCCGGCCTCGATACGTCTTGCTTCAACAGAACAAGCATATACTCTTCCCTATCTTGATGCTCCTTCGAGGAGCGTTGGCACTCAGAATTTCACCGGCGGAGGTTTCTCGGACCCTCCCGTCGCCTGAAAGTAGGCTTTCTCCTTGAAACCGGACACCGACGCGATGAACGATGCCGGAAAACGACGAATCAATGTATTGAACTCCTGGACGGTTTCATTGAACCGTCGCCGCTCGACAGCAATCCTGTTTTCCGTCCCCTCCAATTGGGATTGAAGCGTGATAAAGCTCTCGACCGATCTGAGTTGCGGATAGTTCTCCGTCACAACCAGAAGTCGCGACAGCGCCGACCCAAGTCCGTCTTGCGCTTGTTGGAACTTTGAGAATGCCTGCGGATCGTTCAGAATCTCCGGGGTCACGGACAATTGTCCGACGCTCGCCCTTGCCTTCGTCACGTTTTCCAAAACCGTTTGTTCTTGTTTCGCGACTCCCTTTACGGTCTCGACGAGATTCGGAATCAAATCGTACCTGCGCTGGTACTGATTATCCACCTGGCTCCATCCTGTTTTTACGGACTCTTCAGCCGTGACCATTCTGTTGTAGGCGGAAATCCCCCAGCCGGCGATGAGCAAAGCCACGAGAAGCACTCCACCCACAGCCGCAATGGTGATTGCTAGCGTACGATTCATTCAATTGCTCCTTGCAAAGAAGTAAAGAGATTCCGACTGTATTGCCCGCCCCCTTGCAGCACCTGCACATGGTACTCCACGATGACATCAGCCCCCAGATCGACCACTTCGTTCAGGCTGCGAGAATATATTCGTGGCTATTGTAACGAATCTTCATTCCAAAAACAAGGCAGCCGCGCAGACCTCTGGAGTGGCCAAGGGATTTCCGTTTGATACGCGAACATCCGAAGCGAATTGGATCGATCGCAACGAGACGTTCCGAGATGGTGCGTCGATGGTGACGCGCGACTTGAGTGATGATGCGGGCCGACGGATTGACGAAAAACAAAAAAGGCGATCGACCGACCGCCCTTTTCGCTTCCTCATCCGTTGGCTGGAGACCAACGAATTTATTGCAGCAGCGATCTTGCGATGACGACGCGCTGGACCTCCGACGTTCCTTCATAGATTTCAGTGATCTTCGAGTCCCTCAGGAACCGCTCGACTTTGTACTCCCGCACATAACCATAGCCGCCATGAATCTGAATCGCCTCCAGCGCACAATGTACGGCGATGCGCGACGCGTAGAGTTTCGCCATCGCTGCCAACGTGCCAAAGGGTTCGCCTCTGTCCTTGAGGGACGCGGCATGCATGGTCAGGCCTCGCGCAGCTTCGATTTCTGTTGCCATATCGGCCAGCTTGAACTGAATCGCCTGGAACTCGGCAATCGGGTGATCGAACGCCTTCCGCTCTTTGCTGTATTTGACTGCCGCATCCAGACTCGCCTCTGCGAGAGCAAGCGCCTGTGTGGCAATCCCAATGCGCCCGCCGTCCAGGGTCTTCAGGGCAAACTTGATGCCGGATCCCTCTTCACCGATCCTGTTGGCCGCCGGAATACGACAATCCTGAAACGCCAACGAGACCGTGTCCGAGCTTCGGATACCGAGCTTCTTCTCTTTCTTCGCCACGGAGAATCCAGGTATGTTCTTCTCAACAATGAACGAGCTGACACCTTTTGCCCCCTTCGCTCGGTCAGTGGCCGCCATCACCAACACGACATCCGCATTCGAGCCGTTGGTGATAAAGTTCTTTGTGCCGTTGAGGATGTAGAAGTCGCCGTCCTTTTGTGCCGTCGTTCGCTGGTTGGTCGCGTCGCTTCCGGCTTCCGGCTCCGAGAGAGCGAATGCGCCAAGCTTCTTACCAGAGGCAAGATCTTTCAAGTACGATTGCTTCTGCTCCTCCGTGCCGTAGGCATCAAGCCCCCAGCAAACGAGGGAATTGTTCACCGACATGATGACGCAGGCAGAAGCATCAACCTTCCCGATTTCTTCAAGCGCCAGGACGTAGGATATCGTGTCGAGGTCCACCCCGCCATACTGTTCAGGGATCATCATCCCCATGAATCCTAATTCCCCCATCTTCTTCACGGCCTCGTACGGAAACTCTTCTTTCTCGTCTCTTTCGTCGGCAGAGGGAGCAAGCTCTTCCTCCGCGAACTTCCGCGCGGTCTCCCGGATCATCAACTGTGTTTCAGTGTATTGAAAGTTCATAGTCAGGCTCTTAAGAATACGTGTAGAATCCTCGTCCAGTTTTCTTACCCAGATGCCCGGCGGAGACCATCTTCTTGAGGAGAGGACACGGCCTGTATTTGTCGTCGCCAAGCCCTCGGTGCAGGACGTCCATGATCGAAAGACAGACGTCGAGACCGATGAAATCGGCGAGCGTCAGCGGACCCATCGGATGATTCAT
>DMMN01000076.1 GCA_003453835.1 Bacteroidota bacterium
GATCCTCATGACAATCTCACGGTCTTACAATTCGCGGTAGCGTTTTGAGTTAAGAGTGCCACAGCGGATTCAAGGGAGTACAAGAGCCTCCGGAACGATCTCTCGAGCAATCGTAGCTACTAAGCTAGTTGACCACGCTCGCCCGAACACCGCAAGGCGGGCGGGCGGGGGATGGCGCACTCCCGCCTGCCTTCCCGTGGTCGCGGGCGGGGACAGCGGAGCCATACCTCTAACTTGTCAAACGCTATCGCGTTTGTCATTCTTGGGCCTCCGGCTGTGGGCCATCGGCGGTTAGACAACTTTTGTTTCTTTCTTTCGCTGGTATGAATGTGGGCACTTCAAAGATCCTTCATCCTCCCGGGACTACGAACGAGCGGCGATCAGAATCCCCTCACCATTTCGAATCCGGAGCCGTTTGATACACAAGCTGCATCGCACTTACCAACTGCTTCAAATCATCCGAATGACGCCCCTTTCTTCCTCCAATATCCGCTGCACACGCTGCCGTGTAACCGTCTCCCTCGACCCTTGCGGGGAGTTCAAGCGATGCGCTTCGCAGCAGCGGAACGACTTGACTCATCCATCGATCCTGGAGTGACCTGTTGCCCGGGAACACACCGGATCGGATCAGTACCTCCTCGTCATTCAACGCCTCGAACATTCCGAGCGCCTGCGGGAACGCGACGTCGAGGGCGGATTGCATTCTCTGATGGCTCTCCTCCGTCGCGTCTCCCAGTCGTTCCACCAGGCTCCGCGTATGGAGGACGTGATACGATTCCTCGCGCGACAATTTTGCCGCAATCTCTTTCAATGCGTGGTTGGAGCTCTGAAGGAGCGAACCGAGCCGAACGATCTCGGCAACGTCGAAGAGATATTGGCGGATGACGGTGTAGGCAAAATCTCCTTTCGGGTACGAGACAAACCTGCAGCACGTGAACTTCTCCCAGCTTCGCTCGAAGCCCATCGAATCGGGCGAGACGCCGGCGAGTTGCTCGTAGAGCGTGAACCACACCAGCGCATGGCCGATCTCATCCTGGGCGATGTTTGAGAACGCGATGTCTTCTTCGAGGATGGGCGCATGGCCGGTCCACTCGGAGTCGCGGTGCCCGAGCACAAGCTCGTCATCCGCGAGGGCGAGGACGAAGCGTTGGAGTGCTCCTCCGAATTCATGGGACGAGAGTTCAGTGCTCATCGGGAGAGCTCTTGTCGGGAGCTTCGAATGCTTTGGGATCGCGGTAGCTCTTGTCCGTGAGCTGTGCGAAGAAGCCACCCTCCTGATAATCCGTCGCCGTGATGTCCTTTGAGCGGACGACCCAAAGGCTCGCACACTTCAGCCGGCGGGCAAACTGATCCCGCGCGAGCTGGAGAGCCATCTGCGGATCGGGGGCGTGGACGGAGCCGACATACATATGCGGCTCGCCCCGCTTCGATTGATGAAACACTTCGTATGTTTCCCACTGCGTATCCATCAGGCCACAGCCTCCGGCTTCAAGGTTGATTGTCGAGAACCCCTGACGGCGAGTGCCTCCCGCACCCATCGACCTTCTTCGTGAGATTTCCTGCGGGCTTCGAGACGTTCTGCATTGCACGGGCCGTTGCCGTTCACCACTCGTTTCAATTCTTCCCAATCAGGCGGCGTGTAGCGATAGTGCCCTGTTTGTTCATCGAAAGCACAGTCGGGATCCGGCACGGTGAGTCCGAGCGCGCGGATCTGCGGAACGATGTGATCAACAAACTCCTGGCGGACTTGTTCATTTGTTTTTGTCTTGATCCGCCAGCGCATCGCCGTTTGCGAGTGCACGGACATCGAATCGGGAGGTCCGGACATCATCAGCGTAGGATACCACCAACGGTTGATGGCATCCTGCGCCATCGCGCGCTGCCCGGCGGTTCCCCTGACCAGCGCGACGATCGCATCGTACCCCTGCTTGATGTGGAACGACTCTTCGTAGCAGATTCGCTTCATCGCGCGCGCATATGGACCGTAGGATGTTTGTGCAAGCATCGTCTGGTTGATGACGGCTGCCGTATCCACCAGCCAGCCGATCACACCGACATCCGCCCACGTGGGAGTAGGATAGTTGAAAACGTTGGAGTACTTTGCTCTGCCGGCCAGTAGTTCCTCCAGCATCTCCTCACGCGATTTCCCAAGCGTCTCAGCCGCGCGATACAGGAGCTGGCCGTGACCTGCCTCGTCTTGCACCTTGGCGATAAGCGTCAGCTTGCGGCGAAAGCCGGGCGCGAACGGAATCCACTTCCCCTCGGGAAGCTGTCCCACAATCTCACTGTGTGCGTGCTGGCCGATCATCCGAATCAGGTTTGCGCGATACTCATCCGGCATCCAGTCACCCGGCTCGATTTTCTCGCCGCGAGCAACGCGAGCCTCAAACTCAGAGAGCTTCTCCACTTCCACCTGTTCCTTCATCAAAGCGTCCTCGTGTAGGTCTTCTGTGCGGAAAAAATATAGCGATTTTTGAAGATGAAGTAAACTCGCGGACAAAGAGTATCGGTGTCCCTTCAAAGCGTTGTGAGGATCAGCTTGACCGCTGCAATCAAGAGAACAACGGCGAGAAGCCTGCGAAGAATGAAACCGGACAGCCTGTTTGCACCGTAGTGCGATCCGATGAGGCCCCCGAGGAAGGCAACGAAGACGAGCGGAAGGAACTCTCCGATCTCGAACCCTCCTTTGAGAAACCTTCCTCCCAATCCTGCCGCCGAATTGACGACAATGAATAGCGCCGAGAGGGCCGATGTCTTCTTCGTCTCCGCCCAACGCATGAGGATTACGACCGGGCTCAGGAAGATTCCGCCTCCAACGCCTACGATGCCTGAGAGAAGGCCGATGCCGCCACCAAGAGAGAGAGCGGTTACGAGACTGGGGTTCTTCGATTCTGTCGGATTCTCTCCCGGCGTTACCGCCATTGCCAGTCGATATGCTGCCACGAGCAGGACGGCCGCCAGGATAACGTGGTATATTTGATCCGAAACGTGGAGCCACCCTCCGACAAACGCGGCCGGGATCGAAAGAACGATAAACGGCCACGCAAACCGGAACGACAGATGCCCCGCCCGATGGTACGCTACCAACGCAACACCCGCGACAAGAATGTTGAGCACGAGTGCCGTCGACGACATGACGCTTGGCGCTACGGCGAAAAAAGAGAGGACGGCCAAATAGCCGGATGCACCGCCGTGCCCCACCGAGGAATAGAGGGCGGCGACGAAGAAAACGAGCGAGAGAACGACCAGAAGAGTCGGCAGCTCCACTATGCGCTACAGCCTCCGTCGGAATTCGATCATCATTTGAAGCGGACCCGGGAACTGTTTCTTTTCCCCACCGTGCGCGGTAACAACGCAGCGCTTTTGCGAACCTGCCGGCAGGCTATGAAATGACGCGCCGAACGCCGCTATGAAAGATCAATTCTCTCGCTGCGCAAAGCCGCGTACCAATCGTGAGCAAAAGTGTTGAGCGGCCACTATAATTCTTCTGGTGAGCGGCGAGCGAAGTCGAGCCGTCGAACCATCTTATCAACAAAGGGAGCGCTTGCCCCGACACGCTCTTGGTCGGGGTCGTTGTTACCGCTGTTAGGCGAAGAAGGTCGGCGAACGCTTTTCAAAGTTCCATGCTGCGATCACCATAACCTACCCTTACAATATTTTCGCTCCTGAGTTGATCAACGCACGGTTCTCCACCACATCAAATGTACTTACCCTCTTTCGTTTCTTAAGCCATTTCATAATGAGCCGCTCGACGTTGCCTGCGGGCTGGGCATAAGAGACAACGATCTCGTCGGCAAGCTCGGCCATTAACTCATTCCGCCTGTTGGCAGTCTTCTGACTTGCTCGCGTAACGCCTGAGCCGAACGGCGTGATGATGAGAAGGCGGTTCTGAACGAGAGCTTCCTTCAACTCCGGCTCAAGTCGCGTGTTCAATCCTCTTGCGAGGGCGAGGATCAGAGGCTGCTTTCCTTTGAGGAGATAATGCACGACATCCTTCTCGATCTGCGAGTGATTTCCGGAAATGACGCAAAGGCCGTCTCTCCTCATCTGTTTCGCCCAATCGTAGGAGAGCAGTACAACACTCGCCGGACAACGCCGGGAACAGAAGAATGCAGTCTTCGGACGCGTGAGCAAACCCTTGTTGCCGAGCAAGTCCTTGATCATCGACCTGATATCAAATTGATAATGAGCTTGATCATTGCGTCTTTCTGTTTTGGATTGCTTTCGGCAATCAGCAGCGCCAACGCAACGAGCGCATTGTCGTTGATCTTCCTCTCTCCCGTTTGATCTGACAAAAAGCTGTTCTTCTCTAGGAACCAAACAAAGAGCAGCGATGCAATGCGCTTGTTGCCATCGACAAACGGATGGTCTTTAATGAGGAAGTAGAGAAGGTTTGCCGCCTTTTCTTCGACGCTGGGATAGAGTTCGGATCCTCCGAATGTTTGTTCGACGCTTGCGAGAATACCGTTGAGAACTCCTCGGTCCTTTTCGCGCCCAAACAAATCACTCGCTTCGCGCCGTTGCATCAGGTTCTTTCGGAGTTGGCCGATTGCTTTCTTCGCCTCCTCCTCGCCGATACGGAATCGCACTTCACGGCGCAGTTCTTTCGTTTCAAGTGTCCCTGCGTCATACTGGTGCAACAGTAGCCACGAGCGAGTGTACTCGGTAATCACCGTCAGCAACCCGGCCGTCTCCGACGCCGACAGCGCCTTCGTTGATTTTGCCTTCTCGACCAACTCTACCGCAGCTTCTAATTCCTTCAAGTGTTGCTTGCTTTCCTGCAGCCGCTTCTCGTTGAGCGTGTACCCCATTACCAAGTGGTCACGCAGAACATTCGTAGCCCAAATGCGGAATTGTGTGCCTCGTTTGGATTTTACCCGATAACCTACGGAAATAATGACGTCGAGATTATAATACTCAATGTCTCTTGATATTTCTCTGCCACCCTCTTTTTGAACTGTCGCAAATTTTGCGACAGTTGAGTTACGCTGTAATTCTCCTTCTTTGAACGAGTTTTTGACATGCTTTGCAATTGTCTTATAATCACGTCCGAACAGCACACCCATCTGCTTCTGATTTAGCCAGACTGTTTCATCTTGAAACCGCACATCAATTGCAGTTTGGCCATCTTCTGCCTGATAAATGACTATTTCACCTTTTGCTTCAATCATATTGTTTTTCATTTTCTCTGGTAGCGTACGTTCCGAACTGGAACTAACTGAATCATCCGGGTTGACCAATTGCTTGTGTTTCCCAGAAACTTCCGAGAAATACTCGGTTGTTCAATCTTATTCCTCATCCTCCCCCGAAGGAGCCCCCGCCTGCCTTCATAGAACCTACTTGGCGGGCAGGCTTCGGACATGTTTCGCCAATCCGCCGAAGGCGGGATCGATCTCGTCGATGATGGGCTTGACATCGACCAGACGCTTCTGCACATTGTGTTCGGAATCAGCCGAAACTCGAACTGTAGCCCTTGTGGCTGGCGTTCCCCTTGAGGGATAGAGATTCGGCTTTTTAATTCTTTCGTTTTCCCTTTCTCCGAGCGGCTGCCCTTCTCATCTCGTATTCCTTTTTCTTCTTTTGATCCACTGTCCGAGACCACACCTAACAAAAGACTTCCCTATGCAGGATGATTCTGCGGTATTCAGACGACCCGGACTTCGTTTGTTTCATCGATTGCGAGACTGCACCACAGACCATGTCCGCAAGCTGGATAAGAGAGTCTTACGTAATTTCGCGGCAGTGGCGTTGTCGATCGGTTCTGGCTCCTTTGTTGAGAAGATGTCCTTCACCATATCTTCCGGATGGCGATTCATGCCTATTAGCAGTCGACATTGATGGCCTTCCCCACCTGTCCATCTTTCAATATTCTCGGCAACCTGTTTCCAACCACGAAGGTTAAAGTAGCCAACGCAAAAATCTCCTTGATGGGCAACGTCGAGTGCATGCTGCAATCCATCGAGCAAATTCTTCTCGATATTGTCAAATATGCTGGGCATTCAGATCCTTCTCACTGTTAAGTGGATTGAAGTCGAACTGTGGGCCAATCTTTTTCGCCTAACTGGCGGATATCCGAGGGCTTCTACACCGATCCGAGGCTCTGATAACACGACGGGGGGAGAGGGCGGGGACATTGCTGCGGTTCCGCACATCTTAAATCGAAATTTACGAGAGTATTGTCGCGAGTGATCCCTCTCCTGAAGCGCACCGGATCTCAACCCACAACTGATCCTCTACTTTATTTCAGTTGTTTGGTTTCTTTGCCTGATCAAGCGACTCCCGAATGCCGATGAGAAGTTGTTTGATTTCCGTGACCTCCCTCGACATCAAGAAGACCTTGTAGCTCGAGAAGAGAAGAGTGCAAATCACGAGAGAGTAAAACAGGGCCATAACTGCTATCAACAAAATCTCACCCACTGTATAAGACCCCATCGACATCCTCCTTTCTTGAATGAGCGCGATGGTAGAGAAATAGTCGGATCCCGTCGCCAGAGCTTCGTTTGTTCAAAGGTGAAATCAGGCGATTCTCGGTGCAGGGAACCTCAAACGTGGTCGTCGTCAGCTTTGCGCACCCGTCAAAACCTCTGTTATGATTTGCCTGGTCAGTCGCGTTCACGCNNCCAAGCCGGCCCACGCACAACCCTCCCTGACTTGACACCGGTGTGCTCACCTTCCTTCAGTACTTGTTTTCCATTCACGAAGACGTGAATCATCCCGGTCGCGTATCGATGGGGCGCGTCAAACGTCGCGTGGTCCGAGATCTTTGCCGGATCGAACACAACAACGTCTGCAACGTGGCCGGGGCTGAGCGCCCCGCGATCTTTGAGCTTCAAGTTCGCAGCAGGGAGGGACGTCAACCGCCGAATCGCCTCCTGCAACGAGACGACCTTTTCATCTCGAACGTACTTCCCAAGCAGACGCGCAACGTTGCCGTACGCCCGAGGATGCGGATTCGATTTCAGAAATACTCCTTCCGGAGCAAGCGCCTCGGCATCCGATCCAAAGCTGACCCACGGGAGGGCGATTTGCGTTTTCACGTTTTCCTCCGACATCAGGAAATACACCGTTCCAACACGAGACTGATCATCTATCACCAGATCCATTGCAGTTTCCTCGGGGGTCTTTCCACGCAAGGCGGCGACCTCGGCGAGTGTCTTCCCCGTCAGATATTTCAGACTGTCCTGTTTGAATCCGACCAGCAGAACCTTCGTGCTTGAACCGGCCGCAAGGTAGAGATTCTCCCATCGGTCGGTCGGTGTCGTCATTTCTTCCCTTACACGCTTGCGCGTCGTCGGATCTTTCAATCGCTTGATCCACTCTTTCAATCCTCCCTCTTGCGCCCAGGGAGGCATGGATGCATCGAGTCCGGTTGCACCGGCGGTGTAGGTGTACATGTCTGCGGTGATCTTCAGGCCCTCCGCCCGAGCTTGTTCAACTCGTTTAATCGCAAGATCCATTTTGTTCCAGTTGGATTGGCCGGCGGCTTTAAGGTGGTAGATTTCGGCGGGGATATTCGCGTCCCGCGAGATTGTAATCAGCTCGTCAACGGCTTCGAGAAACCTGTTCCCTTCGCTCCGAATGTGGGAGATATACGTCCCTCCATAGCCGGCGGCAACTTTGCACAACTCGACGAGCTCCGTGGTTTTCGCATAGAAGGCTGGGGCATAGATGATCGACGATCCCACGCCCAACGCGCCCTCTTCCATCGCTTGCTTCACAAGGCCACGCATTCGCTCCAATTCCTGCGGGTTGGGCGCGCGATCCTCATAGCCTACCACATGTACACGAACGGTGGTGGCGCCGATGAAGGACGCGACGTTTGTCGAGATGCCGCGTTTGACCAGGTAGTCGAGGTATTCGCTCAACGTCGTCCACTCGACCTTGTACTTGATATCTCCCTGCTGCTCTTCCATCTCGCGCTTCATCTCGGCGTTTAGGGGGCCCATCGACTCCCCTTCCCCGAACACCTCAAGCGTCACGCC
>DMMN01000020.1:0-4604 GCA_003453835.1 Bacteroidota bacterium
GCGCTGTCCGATGGAGCTGTCCACTTACTTTCGCATCAACGCCGCCGAAACGGGTCAGTTCGAGCGCACGTTGATCATCGCCGACGAAGGCAGCTATGTGAGTTACCTGGAAGGATGCACCGCGCCGATGCGTGATGAGAACCAGCTGCACGCCGCGGTCGTAGAGCTGATCGCTCTTGAAAATGCCCAGATCAAGTACTCCACGGTGCAAAACTGGTATCCGGGCGACAAGGAGGGCAAGGGCGGCATCTATAATTTCGTCACCAAGCGGGGAAAGTGTCTTGGCAAGAATTCGAAGATTTCTTGGACGCAGGTGGAGACCGGCTCAGCCATCACATGGAAATATCCAAGTGTGATCCTGCAGGGGGACAATTCCGTTGGAGAGTTCTACTCGGTGGCAGTTGTCAACAACTATCAGCAGGCGGACACCGGCACGAAGATGATCCACCTCGGAGAGAACACGAAGAGCACGATCGTGTCGAAGGGTATTTCGGCCGGCTTCGGTCAGAATTCGTACAGAGGATTAGTGGAGATCAAGAAAGGTGCGCGAAACTCGCGTAATTTCTCACAATGCGATTCATTGCTGCTTGGGGACAAGTGTGGCGCGCATACCTTCCCCTATATTGAAGTAAAAAACACGACATCAAAAGTCGAGCACGAAGCCTCAACTTCGAAGATCGGCGAGGATCAAATCTTCTACTGCAAACAACGGGGGCTCGCGACGGAGGATGCCGTAAACATGATCGTGAACGGTTTCTGCAAAGAGGTCTTCCGCGAGTTGCCGATGGAGTTTGCCGTCGAGGCCCAGAAGTTGCTTGGTGTGAGCTTGGAGGGGAGTGTAGGGTGAGTCACCGACAGATCTCTGTACCACGATTTCAGGAACGAAAGAGGGAAATGGATGCTTGAGATTCGAAATTTGCACGCCGGTATTAATGGAAACAAAATCCTGAAAGGCGTGAGCCTTAAAGTGAACGCGGGAGAGGTACACGCGATCATGGGACCAAATGGCTCTGGCAAAAGTACTCTCGCCCAGGTGCTTGCTGGTCGCGATACCTACAAGATCACGGTCGGCGAGGTGCTGTACCAGGGACGGAACTTGATGGAAATGCCCCCGGAAGAAAGGGCACGCGAAGGGGTTTTTCTGGCCTTTCAGTATCCCGTCGAAATTCCCGGAGTCAGCAACACGTACTTTTTGAAAGCCGCGCTGAACGCAATTCGAAAGCACAAGGGACTTGAAGAACTCGACGCCGTGGAGTTTCTGCAGTTGGTGAGGAATCGGATGAAACTCGTTGAGATGGATGAGACGTTGCTTCACCGGCCGGTGAACGAGGGCTTCTCGGGGGGAGAGAAAAAACGGAATGAAATCTTCCACATGGCTGTCCTTGAGCCCAAACTCGCCATTCTCGATGAGACCGACTCCGGACTTGACATCGATGCCCTCCGTATCGTTGCCGATGGAGTGAACAAGCTTTGCCGGAAGGACAATGCGATAGTGGTTGTGACGCACTACCAACGCTTGCTGAACTATATCGTGCCTGATTTTGTCCACGTATTGATTGATGGGCGAATTGCGAAATCGGGTGGGAAGGATTTGGCCCTGGACCTCGAAGAAAAAGGATACGATTGGATCAAGGTGGAATATGAGAAAACCGCAGAGCTCGCGTAAAGGGACGGAGTGAAATGATTTCAACGGGCGAAAAAACGGTGTGGTATCAATCGCAGTTCGAAATGATTGAGAAAAGCCTCAATGGCGAGGCTTCGGGGAACTTGCACACACTTCGCAAGGTCGCGATGGACCGGTTCAACGAGTTGGGCTTCCCGACGACGAGGGATGAGGAATGGCGTTTTACAAACATCTCGCCTCTCACAAAGATCAGCTTCGAGTCTCCTCTTGCCTCACGCCAGGATGGAATGACATGGGAGGATATTGAACGATTCGCGTTTGGGACCGAGAACAATCTCGTGTTCATCAACGGTCGATTTGCCAGCGGACTCTCGAAGTCCGAAGGAATCCCACAAGGGGTAATTGCCGGAAGTTTGGCGACCGCATTGAAACTGAATCCTGAGTTGGTTCATCGACATCTTGGCCGTTCTGCGAAATTCGAAGACAATGCGTTCGTCGCGCTGAATACGGCTTTCATTCAGGATGGGGCATTCATCTCCATTCCCGACGAACAATCCGTAAATGATCCGATCTACCTTCTTTTCATAACGACGGCGCCCGGGCCGACATTCGTTTCGCCTCGCAATCTGATCCTCACGGGGCGGAAGAGTCGACTGTCGATCGTGGAACGCTACGCGAGTCTCGCGGAACATCAGACACTGACGAATGCGGTCACGGAAATCGTTGCGGGGGAAGGTGCTCAGATCGAGCATGACAAGCTGCAGGACGAAAGCCTGAGTGCTTTCCACGTTGCTTCGCTCTTCGTCACTCAACAAAGGTCGAGCACCTTCACTTCCAACTCCGTCACGCTCGGCGGAGCGATCGTCCGGAACAATGTCTCTGCCGTGCTCGACGGCGAAGGATGCGAGTGCACGCTGAACGGATTATCGGTGGCCACCGGAACCCAGTTGATCGATAACCACACGTTGATCGACCATGCCCGGCCGCATTGTGCAAGCCATGAGCTGTACAAGGCGATCCTCGACGGAAAGGCGAAGGGAGTTTTCAACGGCAAGATTTTTGTCCGAAAAGACGCCCAGAAAACGGACGCCAAGCAGACAAACAAGACTCTGCTCCTGGCTGATGATGCGACGATCGATACGAAGCCGCAACTGGAGATCTTCGCCGACGATGTCAAGTGCACGCATGGTGCTACCGTTGGACAATTGGACGACGAGCAGGTTTTCTATTTGCGCTCTCGTGGTATCGGCGAGATGATGGCGCGGGATATCCTTACGTTTGCGTTCGCCGGCGATATCGTCGAGCGCGTTCACGTCGAGGGACTGAAACACCAACTGGAATCGTTGGTGCACCGAAAGCTTGATGAGGGACGAAATCACTAAATGAGCGGGAGCGAACATCTCGTCAGCCCCATGATCTCGGAGCGACCATGTGATGTCCATCGTCTTCGAGCCGATTTTCCCCTTCTTCACCGCAGGGTTCGGGGCAAGGCGCTGGTCTACCTCGATAATGCCGCGACCAGCCAAAAGCCCCTTGCCGTCCTCGATGCTCTTGACCGTTACTACAGGATGGAGAACGCGAATATCCACCGCGGACTCCACTATCTCAGCGAGGTAGCGACGAAGGCCTACGAGGACGCACGCGAAAAGATTCGACGGTTCATTCACGCAACGGATGTCCGTGAAATCGTCTTTGTGCGGGGAGCCACGGAAGGTATCAATCTCGTTGCAGGGACCTACGGACGGAAGAATGTGAAGGCGGGCGATGAAGTGCTGATCAGCGCGATGGAACATCATTCAAACATCGTCCCGTGGCAAATACTCTGTGAGGAAAAGAACGCAACTCTCAGGATTATCCCGATCAGCGATGATGGAGAGCTCATTGTTGAGGAGTTCGAGAAACTCATCTCGGAGAAAACGAAACTCGTCGCGCTCGCCCACGTGTCGAATGCACTCGGTACGGTCAATCCCATCAAAGAGATGGTCGCTATGGCCCACGCGCGTGGCGTGCCGGTGCTGATCGATGGGGCGCAGGCGCTTCCGCACCTGCGCGTTGACGTGGGGGAGCTCGACTGCGACTTCTACGTCTTCTCCTCGCACAAGATGTTCGGGCCGACCGGCATCGGTGTGCTCTACGGGAAGACGAAGCTGCTGGAATCCATGCCCCCCTACCAGGGAGGCGGAGATATGATCAAATCTGTGACCTTTGAAAAGACGATCTACAACGATCTCCCATACAAGTTCGAGGCGGGTACTCCGAACATCGCGGACGGCATCGGGTTTGGCGCTGCCATCGACTACCTTGCCAATCTCGATTGGGATGCGATCCAATCCTATGAGCGGGAATTGCTGCTGTACGCCACCGAGACCGTCTCAAACATCAAAGGCATTCGAATCATCGGGACAGCCAAAGAAAAGGCCGGCGTGCTTTCCTTCGTTCATGAAAGCGTGCACCCCCACGATATCGGAACGGTGTTAGATCAAGAAGGGATTGCCATTCGTACGGGTCATCACTGTGCCCAGCCCGTCATGCAACGGTTCAATATTCCTGCAACTGCAAGAGCCTCGTTTGCATTCTACAACACCAGAGAGGAAGTCGATGCCCTGGCTCGGGGAATTCAAAAGGTCCTGGAGGTATTCTGTTGATGCCGTCCGACGATCTCCGATCCCTCTATCAGGAAATCATCCTTGAGCATAATNNAAGTTGGATGGTGAGACAATCCGAGACATTGCGTTTCATGGAACAGGTTGTGCGATTTCAAAGGCCTCGGCATCCGTCATGAGCACGCTCGTAAAAGGAAGAACGAAGGCAGAGGCCGGCGAATTGTTTGAGAGATTTCATAACCTCGTGACGGGTAACCTTGGGGAAGAGGCGAGTCTGGAAACACTTGGAAAGCTTGCCGCGTTTGCGGGCGTTAGTGAATTCCCGGCGCGAGTGAAATGCGCGAGCCTGGCTTGGCATACCATGAAGAGCGCACTCG
>DMMN01000020.1:4630-4834 GCA_003453835.1 Bacteroidota bacterium
ATTCCTGCGGGCCACGCCCTCCGGCTGGGGGTAAAGGGAGGAGGTTGTTCGGGAATGACCTACGTGTTGGCGTTTGATGAGAAGCCGAGATTCGGAGACGAAATCTATGAGATTGAAGGTATCACGGTGTATGTCGATCCAAAGAGCATGTTCTACCTCTCAGGCACGACTCTTGACTTTTCCGACGGCCTGAACGGCAAAGGA
>DMMN01000049.1:0-3816 GCA_003453835.1 Bacteroidota bacterium
CATGATCCCGAAGTTCACCTCTTTTGCCTTTCTTCGCATGTCTCTCGTGACTTCACCTGACGAGACGCCAAACACTTTTGCGGCAGTGGTTGAATGAATATCCTCCTTGTTCCGAAACGCTTCCGCGAGCCCCTCATCACCGGAAATGTGCGCCATGACGCGCAACTCGATCTGTGAGTAGTCCGCTGAAAGAATACAGTGACCTTGGTCTCCAGGAATGAACGCCCTCCGAATGGAACGGCCGATCTCGGTGCGAATCGGGATGTTCTGAAGATTCGGATCGCTGCTCGAGANNGCACTCTCCCTGTGGCCGGATTGATGATCGTAGGGAGCGCATCGACGTACGTCGATTTGAGCTTGGAGAGCTGTCGATACTCCAGCAGCCTCTCGATAATCGGATGATCGTGGCGCAGTTCTTCGAGGACTCCGACGTCGGTTGAGAATCCCGTCTTCGTCTTCCTTACCGCCCTGAGGTTCAGCTTATTAAACAAAACATCTGCAAGCTGTTGGGTCGAGTTGATGTTGAAGGGCCCACCGGCCTCCTGGTGTATTTCGCGAGTGAGGCTTTCGAGTTGGCGCTCGAGATCCTTCGACATGCCGTTCAGATAGGCGACGTCGATCGCGACTCCGGCTCGTTCCATGTTTCCCAACACAGAAATGAGGGGAAACTCCATCTTGCCGCAAAGGTCGTTCATCCCTTGTTGGTCCAACTTCGATCTCAAGCTCTCGTACAGTCGAAACGTAATGTCCGCGTCCTCGCAGGAGTAGTCTGACAGCGACGGGAGTGGGACGTCCCGGATGTCCTTTTTTTCTTTACCAGATCCCGTCAGCTCGGTGAACGACACCATTTTGTATTGAAGATGTTCCTTTGCGACGGAGTCGAGATTATGCCTGCCGTCGGCGCGGAGAATGTAGCTCGCAATCATCGTGTCGAATGCAATCCCCTTCGGCCAGATCCCATGCCGGGAAAGCACAAGCATGTCGTATTTGATGTTGTGGCCGATCTTCTTGATTGACGCATCCTCGAGGATCGGCTTGAGCGTCCGCGTGATGAATTCCGCATCAAGACCTTCCGCCGGAGCTCGTTGTTCCGCGTCCCCCCCGAACAGATCGCTCTCTCCCCGATTGCTGCTCGCTCTCACGGCAATAAAAAAAGCTTCTCGCGGTCGAAGGCAAAAAGAGATCCCGACAAGATCCGCCTGAAGCGCGTTGGTGGACGTTGTCTCCGTATCAAACACAAATTCCATGGCCTTCTTGAGCTGCGCACAGACCTGCTTGAACTCCCTCGCTTTCGTGATCAGCTTGTACGTGTGTTGGTCTTTCTTGATATCTGAAAGCTCAACGTCTGGCGATGGAAACTCTTCCGCAGCGCCTTCCCTGAGGACGGGTTCGGACTTCTGTTTCTTCAAGCTCTGGAGGAGAGATGTAAACTCAAACTCCTCATAGAGCTTCGCGAGTCTTTGAATGTCTTTCTCTCCCGCCTTCAGCGAGTGGAAGTCGATCTCCACTGGAACGTTGGTGTCGATCGTGACGAGCTGCTTCGATAGCAGCGCCTTCTCCTTGTGTGCCTCGAGTTTTGCCTTCAATCCCTTCTGTTCTATCTTCTCGATGTTCTCGTAGAGGTGTTCGATCGTGCCGTACTTCTGGATCAGCGGGATGGCCGTCTTTTCACCCACACCGGGGACACCAGGGACGTTGTCGGACGTATCGCCGGTGAGTCCAAGGACTTCGATCACTTTGTCGGGAGCGACTCCGAACTTCTCTTTCACTCCACTGATGTCCACGATCTCTATCTCGTTTCCCGATCTTCCCGGCTTGTACATTTTGGTCTTGCTCGAGACGAGTTGCATGAAGTCTTTGTCGGACGTCACCATGAACGTGAGGACACCTTCGCGTTCCGCGCGTTTTGCGAGAGTCCCCATGACATCATCCGCTTCGAATCCATCCATCTCTACAACGGGAATGTTGTGCGCTCGCACGACTTCTTTGATGCGTCCGATCTGCGGAATGAGATCCTCGGGCATCTTCTGACGAGTGGCTTTGTATTCTTCATACATCTCGTGTCGGAAAGTTGGCGCGGCGGTGTCGAACACCACGGCGATGAAGTCGGGATATTCCTGCGAGAGGACTCTATTCAGAAACGTGACGAAACCGTAGATGGCGCTCGTGTTGAAACCTTTTGAGTTGACAAGGGGGCGATGGATAAACGCATAGTACGACCGGTACGCAAGCGCCATCCCGTCAAGAAGAAACAATCGTTGAGTGGTGCCCATGGAGATTTGGCCTTCAGAATGAGATAGAGAGCTGACGACAGCCCGCGCTGGGTAGAACCGGATGATGGGATCGGCTACGATTTGGAGTCAATCCGTCTCCTCCACGAGGCTTGGCGGTGTTCCGGCGATCGGTTTGGCGGTGACGCTTCCTCGAAGGTCGACGAAGGCCTGACGGACGAAGAGCAACGAGGCGGCCAGGATACCCCCCGTCACGAAGAAGTTTTGTCTCAGGCCGACCTGAGAGGCGAGGTAGCCACCAGCCGTCGGGCCAATCATATTAGCGAGGACGTGAAAGCTCGAGGCGATGCCCATAATGCCCCCGCGTCGGTTCAGCGACGTGTGTTTGCTGATGTAGGAATACAGGGAGGGAAGGATTCCCCCCATGCAAAAGCCCTGGAGAGCTCGAAGGGCGAGAAGTTGATATGCAGAGGTTGCAAGGCCCTGCGCAGCGTACGCGACGGAGGCGCCTGTGATCGCCAACGTCAGGTTCTTCTTATAGCTTTTCGCGTCATTCCGTCTGCCCCACCAGGGAGCCGAAATCACCATAAAAACTCCGGCAACGGAGAAGACGGCTCCGGCGATGGTGGCCAAATAGTTCTTGTTCGGTTCGAGATACTCAACGTAGAGAGCGAAAATCGGCTGAATCATGAGCGCAGCCGCCTGCGACAAGAGAATGACGATGAGCGCGATGCGGATCGGCCGGGATCGGAAAGCGTACCGATAGTTGCTGACAAAAGATTGTTTGCCCTCCTCCGCCATCGGCGCCCGTTTTGGTTCTTCAACGAATTTCAGAATGATGATGGCCGCGATCGTGCAGAGGGTTGCCACAATGAAAAAGATAGGACGATAGCCGAACGCATCGGCGAGCGACCCACCGACAAGAGGGCCGATGACGTTTCCGCCGGCCGTCGCAGTCTGAAGAAGCCCGATGGCGTACCCGGATTTCTCGTGTGGCGTCGTTGCCGAAATGAGCGCGAGGGCTGCAGAAATGAAACCGCTGATGGCACCCTGCAACATCCGAAAGAAGAAGAGCATCTCAACGTTTTGCGAGAGACCGATAAGCGCCTGCGAGATCGCCAACCCGAAGATGGCCCGCACCACCATGAGCTTCCTGCCATACCTGTCGCCAAGGAAACCCCACACAGGCGTGAGAAAGAAGGAGATGAAGAATGGACCCGCGAAGACATAGCCGCTCCATCGTGCAACATCCTCCGGGGCGGTAACGCCCAGGGTTCGAACGTAGAAGGGGAGGAACGGGACGACGAGACTCATCCCCATCATCGCGATCAGTTGAGAAGACCAGATGATGTAGAGCGTCCGGCGCCAGGGCTCCAGGCCTGTGAATGTCATGAATGTGGATCCGAGGAAGCGTATTGAATGGGCACAACGTGCGAGAATATACAAAAGGGTCGTGTCAAAACAAACGGCGTTGGATTTGCGCCAAGCGCGCGGTATATTATCCGTCGCAAGCGCATGATCAAAGCCTCACTCAATATCTACGCTATCATGATCTTCCAGCAGATCATCGCGGGCGGGACGCACA
>DMMN01000049.1:3870-4294 GCA_003453835.1 Bacteroidota bacterium
ACTCCGACGTTCATCCTCCTGCTCTCTCATTTCATGCTGAAGGAAACGATCACGGCCAAGAAAGCCTTCGGTATCGCGTTGGCCTTCGCCGGTATCACGATGGTTATCTTCGAGCGGGGGGTCGACTTCTCCTCGGAATACACTTACGGGAACATCATGGTCCTTGTTGCCGTCGTCGCGTGGGCATTCTTCACGATTCTCGGCAAGGAGATGATCCTGAAGTACGGTGCACTCCAGACCACGACTGCGATGATGCTCGCAGGGACGGCGCTCTTTTTTCCCGTCGGACTCTACTTCTCTTTTGATTTTCCCTTCTCTCTCCTTCGCGCAGCACACTGGTCAGGGGTGCTCTATTTGGGCTTCGGGACCTCCGTGCTCGGATATCTCCTTTGGTATTATGCTTTGGGTCGAATTGAGACGGCCA
>DMMN01000193.1 GCA_003453835.1 Bacteroidota bacterium
TATCTTCCCGCGTCGCCCGTTTCCTGTATTGGACATATACACTGAAAAATTCATGTTTACAGATCGAGAGTATAAGAAAAGCGACTTTTATGTCAATCATTTCTATCAATCATTCCTCTCCTGCGTTTAATTAATCGGCTTTCGAGATAGTCAAGATATTCATTGACTTAAATTACAAATGAAGTATATTTCTTACTGATTTTATAGAGATATTGCGGTTATGGTTGCGGAGATATTACTGGAAGGCTATGAATTTAACTCCTTACCATGCAAAATACTTCGCCTTCGAACTCACAAAGAGATGCTCGTCCAACAGCATTGAGAAATTAACAGCTTCTCTGTCCGACGCCCAGGTCGATCTCAACCCCCATCAGGTGGAAGCGGCCCTATTCGCGTTCCGCTCCCCTCTTTCCAAAGGGGCCATTCTTGCCGATGAAGTCGGCCTCGGAAAAACGATCGAAGCGGGAATCCTCCTTTCGCAAAAATGGGCGGAGCGGAAGCGAAGACTCTTTATCATCGTACCATCGAGCCTTCGCAAGCAATGGAGTCAAGAGCTGCAGGATAAGTTCTTTCTCCCTTCACTCATCCTGGAGACGAAATCGTTCAACCTTGAAATCAAAACCGGCAACCTCAATCCTTTCCATCAGGATGAAATCGTCGTCTGCTCCTATCACTTCGCCAGAAGCAAGGAAGCCTATATCCAGCAGATCGATTGGGATCTGATTGTCATCGATGAAGCGCACCATCTGAGAAACGTCTATAAACCGACGAACAGAATAGCGAATACCATCAAGACGGCCGTGGCGCGCTCACCGAAGATATTGCTCACCGCCACGCCACTTCAGAATTCGCTTCTCGAATTATACGGTCTGGTAAGCGTCATTGACGATTACGCCTTCGGTGACCTGAAAAGTTTCAAGAGCCGGTTTTCGAGACTCACCGGCGAGGACAACTTCGATGACCTCAAGGGACGACTCAAACCGATCTGTCAGCGGACGTTGCGTCGGCAGGTCCTGGAATATATCAAATACACCAATCGCATACCGATCACCCAGGAATTCTACCCGACCGATGACGAACAGCGACTATACAACCTCGTTTCCGATTATCTCCAGAGTCCCAACCTGTACGCCCTGCCGGCAAGCCAACGGCAGTTGATGACGCTGATTTTGAGAAAGCTGCTTGCTTCCTCCACCTATGCGATCTCCGCGACACTGGAAGCCCTTGCCCGGCGCCTGGAGGCGATCATCGACCGCCATGCCCCGCCGCCGGCTCTTTTCGAAGAAATCATCTCCGGAAACCTTGAAACCTTCGACGAGGTCAAGGAGGAATGGGCTGAGGATAACGAAAACGGCACACCGGAAGAGCCCTCATACACACCTGAAGATTTGAAACTCATGGGGGATGAAATCCGTTCCCTCCACGACTTTCATGCCTTGGCGACGGGCATCAGGAAAAATTCAAAGGGAGAAGTATTGCTCACGGCCCTTCAGAAAGGTTTTACCCTGGCGCAGGAGAAAGGCGCCGAAAGAAAGGCGGTGATCTTTACCGAGTCCACCAGAACGCAGGAATACCTGAAGAACATCCTCGATGCCACGGAATATCGCGGCAAGGTCATCCTGTTCAACGGCTCCAACAACGACCCGCAATCACGGGAAATCTACAAAAAATGGCTTGAACGACATGACGGTACGGACCGGGTCAGCGGCTCCCGGACCGCCGACATGNNTGGAATCCCCAGCGGATCGAACAGAGAATCGGGAGATGCCACCGATACGGTCAGAAGCATGACGTCGTGGTCGTCAATTTCCTGAACAAGAAGAACGCCGCGGATCAGCGGGTCTACCAGCTCCTCTCGGAGAAGTTCCGGCTCTTTGAAGGGGTGTTCGGCGCCAGCGACGAAGTGCTCGGCTCCATCGAATCCGGGGTCGATTTCGAACGGCGCATCGCCCAGATTTACCAGTGCTGCCGCACCGAACAGGAGATCCAGAGCGCCTTCGACACCCTGCAGAAAGAGATGGAATCCCGTATCGATGAAACCATGAACATCACCCGGCAGCGGCTCCTGGAGAACTTCGACGAAGAGGTGCATGAGAAGCTCCGGGTGAATCTCCAGGAAAGCAAAAAATACCTCTCCCGCTTCGAAGACTGGCTATGGGAGCTGACGCGCTATTACCTCGCCCCGTATGCGGACTTCTCGTCGGACGACCATTCCTTCATGCTCCGCCGGAATCCCTTCCCCCCCGAGAAAATCCACCCGGGACCGTACCGGATCGGCAGGAATATCGAAGACGCCAACACTTACAGGGTCGGCCATCCTCTGGCCCGGCGTATCATAGAGACCTGCCGGTCGCTCTTGCTGCCCCGGCGGGAATTGACCTTTCATTACTCGACGACCCCGAAGAAGATCTCCATCCTGGAGCCGCTCGTGAACAAAGCGGGCTGGCTGTCCGTGATCAATCTCACTATCAGCTCCTTCGAAACGGAAGATCGGTTGCTCTTCTGTGGACTGTGCGATGACGGACCCGAACTCGACGAAGAAACATG
>DMMN01000279.1 GCA_003453835.1 Bacteroidota bacterium
GCAAAAGGACTTCTCACCATGATCTTCGGTCTGGATGGTAAATCGAAGATCACCATCATGGACATGAGCGGCGTTCCGTTTGACATCGTCAACACGATTGTCTCATTGGTGGCTCGACTGGCATTCGACTTCAACTTCTGGAATATCAATCGGCGTGAGTTCCCGATCCTTCTGGTGTTTGAAGAAGCACACAACTATCTCTCTGCAACCGGAGATGGGACGAGGGCTGCCCGGAGGACGATCGAGCGAATTGCAAAAGAAGGCCGTAAATACGGTGTGAGTTGCATGATCGTCAGTCAGCGACCGTCTGAGATCTCCGAAACGATCTTGTCGCAGTGCAACAACTTCGTCGTGATGCGTTTGACGAATCCCGTCGACCAGAACTATATCCGGCGGTTGGTTGCGGATACGTTTCCCGGGCTTGAGAATCTGTTGCCATCGTTGCGCCAGGGGGAAGCGCTCTTCGTGGGTGATGCCGTGCCGATGCCGTTGCGGGTTCAGATCGATCCGCCCAAGCCCGAGCCGGCGAGCTCTGACATAAAGTTTTTCGACAAGTGGAAGCTGAGCAGCGCGCCAACCGATGTAAGCGACGTAGTCCGAAGATGGTGGAATCAGGAACGCAACTAAGTGATGGGTTTGCAGCCGATATGGCTGGTATTCAATCATAAGCTCTCTACGTGTACAAAGCAGTCGTAATGACACCGACCGAGTCACCTGAAGAACTCCGAAAGCGGGCCAACGAGATCCTCAAAGGCGTTGACCAACTGATTAAGGCCGGGAAACTTGAAGAAGCTCTCAAGGAAATCATGAGAGCGAAAGTCATCGACCCGAACAATGCCTACATCTATGCGTTCGAGGAGCGAATCTCGTTTTTGAGGGGAGAGGAACAGCGGAAGCGCGGCGCCGAAGTGGCTCGCAAGCAAATGGAAGAGACCGCAAGGCAGAAGCTGGATGATCAGCGCCGCCGGGTGGAAGAAGAACGGAAAAGAAAGGAAGAAGAAGCACGGAAGAGATTTGAAGAAGATCGCCTGCGAAAGGCGGATGAAGCCCGCAGGCTCGAAGAGGAGCGGAAGCGAAAGGCCCTGGAGGTTGTCCAGCCGAAAGCGTCGGACGAACGCCAGAAGATCGAAGAGGCAACGAAGCGCAAGTTCGAAGAAGATTTCCGGAAGGCCGAGGAGGAAAACCGGAAGAAAGCTGCCCCTGCGCCGACCGTCGCGGCCCCCAATGATCCCCGCTCAATCTATAAGAGCGTTCTGCTGTTGGCCTGGGCTGACGGGGCGCTCACGAAAGAAGAAGAGGCTCAGCTTAGCGGAATGCGGGCGTCGCTGGCTATCACGCCCGATGACGACAAGAAGCTGGCTCTCGAGGCACAGCTTGAATCGTACGCACAGGCCTTCAAACTTGCCTGGACCACAGGCTTGGATGCGCGTGAACGGGCAACGGTTGTTACCGAGCTCCGAAAGAAGTTCAGGATTTCATCGACCGACCAACCGAAGATCGAGGCAAAAGTACTCGCCGAGATCGATCCGACGCACCATCAACCGACGATTTTTGTCATCGAGGATGAGGATGCCGTTTTGAAGCTGATCGTCAAGACGCTCGAAAACTCGGGGTTCGCCGTCCAGGCCTTCACAACATCGGACGAAGCGTACGATGTGCTGAGGGAAGGGAACGGAAGGGTCTCCCCGGACCTTATCGTTTCGGACATCGCTCTCGAAACATCTTCCATGGGCGGATTCTCGTTCTATGAGAAAGTAAGGTTGATTGACCGCCTGAACAACATTCCATTCGTCTTTCTGAGCGGGTTGACGGATGAGGGAATGATTCGATATGGCAAAGCACTGGGAGCGGACGACTACATTACGAAGCCTTTCTCGAACGACATGCTGCTCGATACCATCAAAGGGAAACTTAAACGGTTTCAGAAGTTTCGCAGGAACTGAAATGACTTCGTCACATAAGAATTGCCCACGAAACACACGTATCACGCGAATCCTATTTCGTGCCTTCCCCCTTTTTCGTGGGAAGAAGAAAGCCGCCGGTCTTGGCGATGGTCATTCCGTAAGTTCAATAGGGCCAATAAACGATTTGAACACACACGCTGCATTGTGCCGATGTTGCACGAGCTCAGCGCCACAGTCACAAAGGAGCGCAACCATATGAGAATTCTCGCCATGTTCGTTGCGATGGTCTGTATTCTTGGGAGCGTAGCCGTCTATGGGCAAGCGTCGGGGGACGACGAGGCGCCGCCGCCGGACTTTGTTCCGTACGATAAGGCCCCGGAGGCACAGAAGATCGTTCAGCCGAAGTACCCTACCGCCGCGAAGTTGGCGGGAATCGAGGGCGTCGTCTGGGTAAAAATATGGGTCGGTAAGGATGGAAAGCCCCGCAAGGCTCTCGTTTCGAGGAGTGATTCGGATGTCTTGAACCAGTCCGCCGCGGATGCAGCGATGCAATGGATCTTCGCCCCGGCCACCGACCGTAACGGCCCCGTAAGTGTCTGGGTCAACGTCCCCTTCAGATTCAGGCTCGCCAAGTAAAGTGCTCGAGTTGACCGCCTCAGGAAAAGCGC